>CBIHPL010000238.1:0-5851 GCA_966212005.1 uncultured Asticcacaulis sp. | reverse complement strand
CCGCAGCCAGCAGCTTGCGGCGGCTGTACTCAATCGATGACTTGGTCATTGTTACTCCCTGAAAATTATACTTTTTTGCTTTCGCCGCCGTGATGGCCAAGGTGTCCCGAGGCGCGGCTTCCCAAACGGCGGTCAGACGTGGTATGACTATTAGGCGGCCACCGCTCAATTTTTCAAATGTAAAATTAAATTTTAGCTATAAATTGTTTGGCACTGTTGTGCCGTTGTCACAAATGTTTTGAAAAAAGGGCTTTGCAATGAGCAGCGCAAAGCCCCACGGAGCCATTTCTCCAGGTAGTTACTCCCTGAACAAGGCAGCATTGCCCCACGTTACAACCGTCGGCACCTTGTTCTTTGCCGTCGTGCCGCGGGCTACCAGCTCGACAATCTTTACGCCGGCAATATTGGCCTGCAAGGTCTGCACGGGCTGACCGAAACGCGCCGGCCGGGACGTGGCGAGAAGTCTCCCGTCGCCGTAAACGGAAAAGGTTACGACGTCGTCTGTGTCGAAAGTCGAGTCGTCGACCCCGACTTCGGCGACGAAGCGCCGAAAGCCACCATCGGCCCGGACCTCGAACCGCGAGTTGGCCAGAACGCCTATACCCGTTTCATACATCCTGCCATGAACCCGCAGGGCCTGCCGGTAGGGTGTGGCATCAGCCTGGGCGCCACCCCATCCGGTATAGGCCGGAGGTTCGCCTGTGTCGGTCGTGCCCGCCCAGGGATTTTTCATGCGGTGAATGGTGGGGTCCGGTTGCGGGAGCACCACACCATCGACAGCCGGATTCACGCGGCCAGGCATCTCCGACAGGTAAAGACCGTCAGTCAGGGCGCGGGCGCCGGCGGCGTCGAAGATAAGGGTCTGGCGTGGGGCGAGCTGCAGCTTTGTCTCGCCGGTAAAGGCAGGCAGGGTGTTGCCGCTCCACAGGTCCCTGAGCGTCACAGGTGAGGTTCCGGCGAGTTTCAGGTGGCGCGCGGTCAGGGTGACATCCGCCGGCGCCAGTCCGCGGTTAAAGATCGCCACGGCCTTGTGGCCGTTGCTCAGCGTCTTGACCAGGATCTGGACGTCGTCGCTGTCGTAGGCCAGCACGGCCTGGTTGCCTGCCGGGTCCTGATTGACAGCGATAATGTCACTATTGCCAAGGATATCCATGAGCGACTGGGGAGCATCGCGCAAATCATAACCAATCAGAAGCGGCGCCGACAGCATCGACCACAGTGCGAAATGCGATTTCGCCTCGGTCAAATGGTGTTCATCGAAGTCGCCATGACCGATAAACAGCATGTCGGGGTCGTTCCATGAACCAGGATGCGCATAAAGCGCCCGGTTGGCCGCGCTGTCGAAATTGGCCAGCATCCGAGTCCAGTTGGGTGTGATGTCATCGCTGGTGCGTGACAGGTTGCCGACGTCCTTGGCCCAGGCGCGAACGTCCGCAGCGCCCCAGGCGCAGATGGAAAAGATATAATCGCCGTCAGGATTTGTCCGGCGCATCGCGTCGCCAACCTGCTCGTAAAGCTTGCGGACGGCAGGGATGTCGGTGCGGCGGATTTCGCTGAAGTCGATCAGCGGACCGAGCGCGCGGTATTGGCCGGCCTTGACGCGTTCATTGTCCGGACCGAAGGCGCGGATGCCGCAGGCGTCGACCTTGATGTAATCGAACGCCCATTCGCCGAAATAGAGCTTAATGTCCTGATCGACGTGGCCGTACAGTCCGACCTCGCGCTCGGCGACCGTCCCCTCAGGCAGGTTTGGCGTATTCGGGCCGCCGAAAGCCTGGGAACAGTTGTTGGCGCCGATATCCGAATAGATGCCGGCCTTCAGGCCCATGGCGTGGATGCGGTCCGTAAACGGCTTGAAGCTGGTTTCTTCCGGTCCGCCGACGGCGGCCGAAGGAAAGAGCGAGGTGCGCACGATCATGCGACCGTCGCTCGTGCGGCGCTTAAGCCACCAGCCATCGTCGATATTGATGTAGCGATACCCCTTCGCCGCCAGGCCGCTGTCGACGATAACCCTGGCCGAATCCAGAACCTTGGCTTCCGTGATGTCCGTATGGAAGGCGTTCCAGGAGTTCCATCCCATGGGCGGGGTGGCTGCCTGTCCAGACGTCACCGCGCTCCAGCGCCCGGTGGGCGCCAGCGGGTCGGTGGCGGCATAGGCCCCGCCACTGCAAATGAGTGCGAGTGCAAGACCGCCGACAAGCCCGCGACCAAATCGTGTCATGACATTTTCCAAAAGCTTTTATCCATTGTGAGTACGGGCGCGCCGGAATTGCAATCCGGCCCGCATATCCATTTGTTAGCGTATATCCATGGCGAAAGGCGATGCCGGAAGGTCGGCCGCGTCAAAAAGGTTGAGAATGGGCGCGTCCGACCATCCGAAACGCACCGATTTCGCGTCCTGGCCGCCCTCGCCCGGAAGGACGACCGAACCGCCTTCGATATGCGCGCTGGCAAAATGGCATGACGTTGCGCACACCTCGAAACCCAGTAGGTCCTTGCCTCCGTATGCCTTTAGGGCGCCGTTGACATCCGAAAAATCGACGACCACATCGTCGCCGCGGCGATACACGCGCTGCGGCCGCGGCCCCAGCTTCACTGCTTCGCCATAGGCCACCTTCCGCGCGGCGAGCGCCAGTCGCAGACCGACCTGACGCTTCTGCGTCGGGTGAATGTCGAAGCGATCGCCGACGTCATAGCTGACGGCCATGCCGACACGGTTATCGTCCTGTTCGAGACGGCGCTGGACGTCTCGAACGCCGCCCCAGCCCGAGTTATAAGGGACGTCCTGCGGTGAGCCGAAGCTGCTTAGCTGTACCGGAAGGAAGGGCAAATCGGGAGCGTGGAACCGGGCGCGCCAGTCCGTGACCAGAGCGGGCAGAAGCTTGGCGTACAATGCCGGATCGCCGGCATTCGCTTCGCCCTGATACCAGGCAGCGCCCTTCAGGGTGTACGGCGCCACCGGAGCGATCATTCCGTTATAGAGCACGCTCAGGCCCGCGGCTTGCGCCCAGGGAGCGGTCGGCGGCGCGCCGATGGTTCTGATGTCCGCACCGATATGATATCGCCACTGGGAAGACAGGGATATACGCGCACCTGTATCGAGCGTCAGCGCACGCTCAGCCGGCGCACCATACAGCCCTCCGCCTCCGCCGCTATCAAGCACGCGGACGGCGATAAGGTTCGCGCCGGCCTTCAGCACACCCTTGGGAAGGGCGTAGTGCCGCGCCTGGTCCCAGCCGTCTGTCGCCCCAACCCATTTTCCGTTCACCCAGGTCGTATCGGAATCGTCGATCGGCCCCAGGTCGATCGCCACGGCGTGCGCCGCCTGTTCCGCGGTCAGCATGACCGTCTGGCGATACCACACGATGCCATCGAAGGCCTTTAAGGCGGCAACGCCGCTGTTTTCCCAGATGCCAGATGCGTCAAGGACAGGCCAGCCGGTGTCGGTAAATTTCTGACCCGACCATTGCCCGGATTGCGCAAAATCAGGATCGTGACTGCGCCACCAGGCGTCCGAATAGGTTTTCCAATAGGCCTGGGCGCCCTTGGGGTCGGCCCGGTACATGTCGACCGCCTTGAACGCTTCGCTCATCTCACCGACTGAGGCCAGGCTATCGCGGCTGATCCACAGCTGCGCCGCGGTTCCGCCCCAGGAGGCGTGGATCATCCCTTGCGGTACGTGATAGGTGTCAGCCAGTTGCCGCGCCATGAAGTAACACACCGCGGACGTATCGGCGGCCGATGCCGGTGACGACACCTTCCACTGCGTTGGCTTGGCGAAGCCGGTGACCGGCGTCGGCTGCGAATTGCGCGGCACGTCGAAAATGCGCAGTTCCGGCGCCGTTGCGCCCGCCACCTCGCCGCTCCCGTTGGTCGCGGCCTTGAGCGGAAACTCCATGTTGGACTGCCCTGAACACAGCCAGACGTCGCCGACCAGAATATCCTGCAAGGTCTGGATCTGGCCGCCCGAATGCGTAAGCGTCAGGACGTAAGGGCCGCCCGCCTTCTGCTGAGGCAGCGTCAACGAAAACAGGCCGGATGCATCCGCCTGCCCGCTGGCGTTTGCCAGGACCTGGCCGCCGCTCGACAGCTTCACATCCACCGGCGAATTTGGCTCCGCCCGTCCCCAGACCGTGACGGGCTTGTCCCGCTGCAACACGGCATGATCGGTGACTATCGGCGCCAGCCCGAAAGCCTCCTGCGCCGATGGCCAGTGAAAGTACGCTCGCAACCAGTCCCGCTGCAACCTTGTATTTCATAGCTCAAATTCCTTTAGTCCAAAATGTTTCAAACCCGATCCGCCGATGTGTTCCCATGCGAACAGACCCGGTTTACTCGACAAGGTCGACGCCGTCGGCTTCGAGGTGGAGAACGCCGTCCCACGTCGTCTTCGTCAGAAGACTGGTTTTCTTCCCTTCCAGCAGTATGTCCCTTGGACCATATGAAGCATTCACATAAAGGGTGCGGCCGCCAACGACCCGGGCATAGACGCCTTCCGGGGTTTTGGGGCCTGGCACTATGCCCAATTGACCGTAGAGGCTGTGGTACAGCGGCTGCATGACCGAAGGCTGCGCCGGGGTCGCAACGTAGATCGCCCGCCCCTTGCCGAAGCTGTTAATGGTAATCACGGGCGGCGTGCCTTCGACATTCGAAAAGCGCGCCATTACCTTTGCTGTCGAGGGCTCAAGGACCTCATAGAAGTGGATCGACGTACTGAAGTCGCTACCGGCGATTTTGCCGGTCAACGGGTTTGGCGTCCGATAGAATTCTTTGGTCTTGAGGCCGAAAACATCGGACAGGCGCCCCGGCAAGGGCGTGTTGAACCACTGGCTGGTTTCATCCACCTTGGCGGAATAGGCGGTCATGACGACCGTGCCGCCGCCTTTGACATAGTTGCGGATATTGTCCGCCGACGCCTGGTCCATGACATAAAGGCCCGGCACGACAACAAGCTTGTACCGGCTCAGGTCTTCATGGCCGATATTGATGACGGCGACGTCGATATTGTCGTTATAGACCGGCGCAAAGGCGTTGTGCTCCTGCGTCATGTACGGCGTCGTGATATACTGGCGCACGGTGTTCGAGGGGCCCGGAGGATTGGACGCCATCCTGGCTTCGAACGAATAGGCTATGGCGACTTGCGGATCGAGCTGACGCGGAAAGCCCAGGGTCTGCATGGTCTTGAATTCGGAGGCAATCCTGCCCCATTCATCCAGCTTCCACGACGGCGTATCGTCGTGATCGACGAGACCGAACAAGGCCTGCTCCTCGCCGCCGCGATGGCTGTTGAAAGTCCAGGCCAGCATGCCCTGACCGCCGTTGAGAAGGCCGAAATAGGCCCACATCCGCGACCGTCCCTTGCTGCCGTAATAACCGCCACCGCCGGCTTGAAACTCATTGAACCAGCTGGGGGTCGGCAAGGCGCCCCGCATCATCATCGTCTCGAAGCCGCCGCTGATGGCGTCGCCGTTATAGAAGCCGTAGGCCCCGTAGCTGACATACTGCTTGTAGGTCGAGAGGTAGTCGAAGCCCTTGCGGTCGCTGCTGTCCCACAGGTTCGAGATGGAAGGCTTGTCCGGGGCGTTTTTCCGGCGGGCGGCTTCAAGCGCCATCAGATTGCCCACGTTCACGTCCGACCAGTAACGGCGCAGATCCAGGTAGCGTTCGGCTGGACCCGGACCATCCGCATAAGGAAGCTCGACCTGGTCCCAGGAGGTCAGCGTGCGCGCCCAGCGCTGTGTCGCCCACGCCTTGTTCAGGGTGTCCAGGGAGGCATACTTTTTCTGCAGCCACGCGACGAAACGGTCCCGGTCCGCCCGCACGGCCAGTTCTCCGCCCAGGGGGGTGAGGC
>CBIHPL010000237.1:0-5864 GCA_966212005.1 uncultured Asticcacaulis sp. | reverse complement strand
GCAACGGCGCGCGGACCGGGCACGGCCGGCGCGGCGCCTGGCGGAGGCCGGCTTCGATACCCGGGCCCGCACCGGCACCGCATGCGTCACGGATAGCCCGGCTTATCTGACGGCGGCTTACGCCGTCAGACCGGCGCGAAGCCACGCATTGAATATAGAAGCCCTGACTCCGGTCACAGTACACGGAAGCGCATTTCTGCTTCATAACGTCCCAGCCACACAAGCCGTCATAGCGCTATCGCCCGGTAAACTTGATCCACATTCCATCCCCCTGCCTTCGCTCCTCACGATAGGGCGAATTCATGGGAAAATCTATTCCAGTCAGCGAGGGCTGGCGCAGATTGCGTGGCGCCCGAAATCGTAACCCACACGTGCTGGCACCTGACTCCGCACTGACGGATTAGACTTCAGGATGCAGGGGATTATAGATTAATTGGACAAGGATGCGGGCTGCATGAGCGTGAGGCGTTGGATTTCACCGGGCCAAAGTCCCAGATGACCGCCCGGCCCCTTGAAAAACACCCCCTCAACCCTGATCTCGGCATCATTGACAAAGGCCAGGTCTTTGGGTGCGGCGAACGACGAAGGCTCACCCAACCAGAGACAGGCGTCGTAACGGCTGTCGGTTACAGCTTCCTTGTCTTCGCAAAATGTCTGGCCTTCGAACTCGCCGTGGAAATAGCCAGTCACCGCTATGCGTTTACCATTGAAGTCGTCCGGTCGCGCCAGTAAGTCCGCCAGGTTGACATCGCGCGCTGGTTGGCGGTCTCCTTCGGAAACGGTTGGGGCATCATTGGGTTGGTCGGCCTTCATGCGGTGGGCGTAATCGCGGATGACGGCATCGACAGCCAGGGCTACCCCGGCCGTCGGGGCCGTATAACCGTGGAAATCACCTTCGCGATTGTGAATCCTGACCCTCAGCGACCAGGTTTCATCCGGATTGTCGTTTTCAGGCGGCGGCGGATCGAGGTTAAAGACGCCGGCGTCGAGCAGCGCCTGACCGAAGGCCGACTGGTCGTCCGGCGACATGACTAGGTATTCGTTGGAAAACGCCGTGCTCGTCACAGCCGGATCGATGGCGCCGTTTATCCACTCCTGGCGGCGGTAACCGAAACCATTCGCGCCAGCCAGATAGATCGTGATCATGATGTCACGATCGTCAGTTGCCGAACGAATATGCTGGTTGACCTGATAGTCGACGAACAGCGACTTTTCTTTCGCCGACACTGGTCCGGCAGAAATAACTGCGAAAAACGCAGCGAGAAGGCTGAATTTGATCATTTGTTTGCCCCCTGCCGGACACCCTGGCCGAAGTGTCTCATTGAACGCCGAATGGCACAAGGTGAACTCTTCCTAGAACTAAGGCAGGCCAGCCCCATCGCCAGCTTTCCGTCCACACCTCAGCCGAAGCGCTGGCGGCAGGCGAGCAGCGCATCGCCGAGTTGGGCCACAAGCTGAAAGAGACAGGAGACCGGCGCACGGCATCTGGAACCGTGCCGGTCTTCCGCTAAAAAAAAGGGAGCGCCGATATTGGCGCTCCCTTTATATTGTAGGGGCGTTACAGCCTGGATCAGTTGTACTTGAACCGCAACGACAGACCGTAGTAGCGGCCTTCGTCGCGGATATCGCGCGTGAACTGCTTGCCCGCCTGGAACTCCCGGAAGTTATGGAAGGGTTCGGCCAGGATGTTCGAAACGTCAAAGTTGATCGTAACCTTGTCGTTCGGCGAATAGTTCAGCGAGTAGTCCAGGCGCTGCACCGATTCCGTGCCCTCCCCCGTGAAAGCGCCTGTCCGTCTTGAATCGTCATACCAGTTGATCCAGCGTGACCGGCCGTTGAGCGACAGGCGCGTCGAGATCTTGTCCTTCTCGTAGAAGAGCGCGAAGTTGTAGCTCCAGTTGGACACACCAGGGATCTTGACGAACGGCGGCTGGGTTGTGCCTCCGGTCAGAACAGCCGGCAAACGGTTGTAAGCATCGATATAGGTAACGTTCGCCTGCACACCCAGGCCGCTCCAGGCACCCGGCAGGAAGTCGAAGAAGGTCTGGCCACTGACTTCAACCCCCTTGATCTTGCCTTCGCCTGCGTTTTCGGGACGGGACACTTCGATTTCGCCGTATACCGGATCCTCGACGCGACGCGTATAGTTGCTGATGAAGCCGAACAGGTCACGATAGAAGACGGCGACGCTGGCCGATCCGTTTCCGGAGAAATAGTACTCGAACGTCGCGTCGTAATTGGTCGACGTCAGTGGCTTGAGGTCAGGATTGCCGGCCGAACCATAGGCGTCGGCGGCTTCCGGATTGGGAGTGCCGTTCGGGACATACTGCGAAATCGACAATGCCGGATTGAGCTGTCCGAAGTCCGGGCGTGTACGCGTCTTGGTAACCGCCAGACGGACCTGCATCTGGTCGTTCGGGCGGAACCGCATGCTGACATTGGGCAGGACGTCGGTGTAATCCTGCTCGATGCTGCGCGGCACCGATTCCGTGACGCCATTCCAGGTGACGCTGGAAATACCGCTGTAGTGGCCAAGGGTATTGACGACGCGGACCCCGACATCCCCGTCAACCGGGACGTTGAACAGGGTGGATTCGTAGTGCGCCTGGGCATAGCCGGTGCGCGTTTCTTCACGGGCTTTGAAGCCACGAAGCGGATTATATGGCGTAACTTCCGGCTGGAACGCGGCAAGGGTATTTTTCCAGCCCTGGTCGTTCGGGTTCGCGGCAACGAGTTGCTGGAGCGCCGTGCGGGTAAAGGCCAGCAGGTCTGACTTGTTGTCGACGATACCTTCGCGTGACGGCATCAGCCAGTTGCGGAATCCTTGCGCGTCACCCCGGAAGGTGTCCTGGGTCAGTGACAGTTCGCCGGCAGGGACGCTGGACAGCGGCAGTTCCAGCGGCATCGTCCAGGCGTAACGGTCATTGCGGCGCATGAAGGCGTTGCGGTCGGTGAAGCGTACGCCCGCCTTGATTGTTTTTACGATCCCCCAGTCGGCGTCGAACACGATGTCGCCGCGCCATTGGATGCCGTTGCCGCCAACCTTGTAGACACTTTCATAATAACCGCGCCAGATGTAGTTGGCGGGGTTGGAAACATCGAGGCCGGGTGTGCTGAACGCCACGCCGCCATCGGTTTCAAAGTTCACGTCGACCGTCGGCGCCGTCTTGAGCGCCGAGTCGAGACTCCAGGCGTTGTTGGCGTAGAGGCTGTTGGTATAGGCCAGGTCCGTCGAAAACTTCAGCCGGTCCTTGGTGAAGATGCCTCCGACAGCGATCTGCTGCGTGTCCGTCCGGTCGGCCGAGGTCGATCGATAGAATTCCGGCCGGTTGCCTCCGGTCTTGGTAAAGCTGAGCGCCAGGTCCTTATCGTCCTGCAGGACGACATTGCTGAGCGTAGGCGCTCCGTCCTTCAACGGCACGCGGCCCCAGTCGTTGTCGTGCGTCGCACGATAGGCCTGCCACAGCAGGTCGGCATAGAGTTCGACATTGTCGTTTATGCGCCACTGCAAGGTCGCATTGGCGGACGGGCGCCAGCGATGGCCGCTGTCGTTGTACACGCCGATAGCGCCCGGGAACCAGAAGTTATTGCCGACCGACGCAGGCTGAACGACCACGCCGTTATCGGGCTTCGTGATCCAGCCGTCAGCCCAGCGGACGGCGTTGCGGTAGGTCTGCTCGGTATAGGACAGGTTCAGCAGCGCGCCGATTTCGCCCACATTCGTCGACCACCGGTCGGTGAACAGGATGTTGCCATTGGTGTTGAACTTGCCGTTCTGGTCGTTATAGGTCTCGCGGATCGCGCCATGGATTTCAAATCCCTTGAAGTCGAATGGCCGGCGGGTGCGGACATTGACCAGACCGGCCAGGCCCGGATCAAGCAGATCGGCCGTTCCGGACTTGTAGACTTCCATGCCGGCCAGCGCGCCGGACGGGAAATCCTGAAGCTGGACGCGGCGCAGTTCAGCCGTCGAGATGTCCCGCCCATTTACCGTCGTCGCTACGTCCGGAAGACCGCGCACCAGCACGCCGCTGCCCTCATCGCTGCCACGCGAGATCAGGATGCCCGGAAGTCGCGCCAGCGATTCGGACGCGTTGTTGTCGGGCAGCTTGCCGATGTCCTCGGCCACGACCGCGTCAAGGATTGCATCCGAACGGCGTTTGATCTGCTGTGCCGACCGCAGGCTGGCGCGATAGCCTTTCACAACAACGGCTTCGGTCTCCTCTACGGTGTCGGCTTTTGAAGTCGGGGTTTCGCCTGTCGATTGGGCAAAGGCCGTTCCATACGCCGCGATGAGCAGCACGGACGCGGACGCAAGCAATTGAAACTTTAACTTCATTTTGTTCCTCCGGATTTTTGAGCGCTGCTCACAGTCAGCGCCCTTTGATTCATTTGTAGGACAATATGATTTAACTAACAAATCAGATTTTTTATAATCCGATTAAAACTGACCATCCGTGACAGTTATGATACACGGGCGCCATACGGACGCCGACATGAATGCGGCGCGAGACATTTCCCGGAAGGGGGAATTGCTTTCAGCGGAGACATGGTAAGAAAATATACCGCCAGCAAAGTACCGACCCACAAAGATGTTACAAGATTGCCGACCTTCGGGACTCGCATCCGATCTCAGTGCGAACGTTAAATCATATTACATTTTTATTTTTTGCAATATTAAGTCGGACTATTTGCCCGCACTTGCCTCATTAAAGCAGGGATCAAAACTTCTGCTCACCTTATGAGCAGGCTGTCGCGCGCTTCAATAAAGCGCACCATGTCAAAACTGAAGCATATTTTCCATCTTGCCGCAATTTTGAAAATTAATTTCAATCGGCAAGTTACGGCATCACGGACATCGGGCCGCAACCCATCCATTTCGCCTCAATACCGAAGCCCGCATTTTGAGCGGTCAAGCTTTAGGGGCCGTACCCGATCGGGTTTGGATCGCGATATGAGCGAAAATCGTCCGTTTTCAGGAGCTTGACCGCCGAAAGGGCTGTCCCCTTTCAAGGTCAAGCGACGCCAAAGCGGGCGATTTTCGCCATACCCCTGCGGGGCGAGGCCTATTTTGTCCCTGAATGCGTTGGAACGCCCTCGGCGTGAATACACGCCGTCGGTCATTCCGCCTGTTCAGGGACAAAATAGACTCGCGTCGCGACCGAACCTGATCGAGTACGGACCCTAGTTGAAGAAGGCGTCGACCTGGGACTGAGTCGTTTCCGGACCACCGATAGCCGGGCCATTCAGAATCAGATCCCGACGGCGCTGTTCGGCCGCATCGGCGTCGATTGCGCCTTCGGCGTCCGCGCTCAACTCGCTAAGTCGTGCGATACGGTGCTCGATCTGGTTGAGGACGCGCACCACCTTTGAGACGCGCTGTCCCACCAGATCCTGGAAGGAGCAGGCCTCGAAAATTTGCACGACCAGGTCGTCGGCCTTGCCCTTGATGCCGGGATCGCGCGGACTAAGGGCGATAATCGCTTCGGCGGCGCCAAGAATAGTGTTGGTGGCGTTTTCGGTGTCACGGGTAATGGCGTCCAGTTCGGCGTCCAGGGCCGGCAAATCCTCCCCTATCCGGTTGACGCCCAGCCTTTGAAGCTCTGATCGCGTCTCGGCGATATCGTGGGCGATCGCCGTGAATTCGGCGGCGCTGCGCTGCTCTACCTGACGGAAGAAGCCATCAAGTATCTGGACAAGCTCTTCGGAAGGATTGGACAGCTTGAATTGCTCGGGATCGAACACACCAAAAGGGTCCGCCGGCCGAACGGTACGGTCGGATGCGACCACTCTTTTAACGGAACGCTTAACCGAAAGCTTGGCCGAGGTCGCGGCCGCGGTATTGGGCATGATTTATCAGGACG
>CBIHPL010000236.1:0-5884 GCA_966212005.1 uncultured Asticcacaulis sp. | reverse complement strand
GGCACCTTCACCATGCTGGAAGCCGCGCGTCATTACTGGAATGCACTAACCGGCGACACGAAGGCCAACTTCCGTTTCCTGCACGTTTCGACCGACGAGGTCTATGGAAGCCTGGGCGAAACCGGCCTGTTCGAAGAAACCACGCCCTACGATCCGTCCTCGCCCTATTCGGCGTCGAAGGCGGCGTCTGACCACCTGGCCAAGGCGTGGCACCGGACCTACGGCATGCCGGTCGTGGTGTCGAACTGCTCGAACAACTATGGCCCCTTCCACTTCCCGGAAAAGCTGATCCCGCTTAACATCCTCAATGCGCTGGAAGGCAAGCCGCTGCCCGTCTATGGCGACGGCTCCAATATCCGCGACTGGCTGTATGTCGACGACCACGCCCGCGCCCTGCACCTGATCGCCTCGAAGGGCCGCCTGGGCGAAACCTACAATGTCGGCGGCCGCAACGAACGCAAGAACATCGACGTCGTGCGCCGCATCTGCGCCATCATGGATGAGCTGCGTCCCAATGGCGCACCGCACGATCGCCTGATCACCTATGTCACCGACCGCCCGGGCCACGATCACCGCTACGCCATCGACGCCACCAAGCTCGAGACCGAGCTGGGCTGGAAGGCGCGTGAGAACTTCGACACCGGAATCGACAAGACAGTCCGCTGGTATCTCGACAACGAAGCCTGGTGGCGGCCCCTGCGCGGTGAAGTCTATACCGGCGAGCGCCTGGGCGTCCTTGCGGAAGCGAAGGTGTAGTCATGCGTGTCGTCGTTACAGGCAAGGAAGGCCAGGTCGATACATCGCTTGCGGAACTCGGAGAAAAACTCGGCATCGAGATCATCCGGGTCGGCCTGCCGGAAATCGACCTGTCGAAGCCGGAAACCCTGGCCGGACCCGTCAAGGCAGCGAAGCCCGACCTCATCATTTCGTCCGCGGCCTATACGGCGGTCGACAAGGCCGAGAGCGAGGCCGGGCTAGCCCAGGCGATCAATGGCGACGGTCCGGGTGAGCTGGCGCGCATCGCCGCCGAACTGAACATCCCCATCCTGCACCTGTCGACCGACTATGTCTTCGCCGGTGACAAGGATGGCGTCTACGATGAAACTGATACCCCGGCTCCCGTCAGCGTCTATGGCAGGACCAAGCTGTCGGGCGAAGAGCAGATCAAGGCCGCGACGTCCAATCATGTCATCCTGCGCACTGCCTGGGTCTATTCGCCCTATGGCAACAACTTCGTCAAAACCATGCTGCGTCTCGGCGAAACGCGCGATGAACTGAATGTCGTCGCCGACCAGAACGGCTGCCCGACCTATGCGCCGGAAATCGCCCGCGCGCTTCTGACCATTGCGCAACGCGTCGCAAAGGACAGCGATCCCAAGCTTCGCGGCACCTTCCACCTGACCGGCCAAGGGGAAACCACCTGGGCGGGCTTTGCCGAGGCCATCTTCGCCGGTAGCGCTGAGCGTGGCGGCAAGGCCGTCCGCGTGAACCCGATCCCGACTTCAGCCTATCCGACCCCGGCCAGCCGTCCGGCCAACTCCCGCCTGTCGGGCGAGAAGCTGGCCGCCACCTATGACCTGCGCCTCGATCCGTGGGGCGTGTCCTTAGACGATTGCCTGACGCGCCTGACGGGCGTATCGGTAAAGGAGAGCGTATAATGAAGGGTATCATCCTCGCCGGCGGCAGCGGCACGCGTCTGCATCCCATGACGATCGGCGTCTCCAAGCAGATGATGCCGATCTACGACAAGCCGATGATCTATTATCCGCTGTCGACCCTGATGATGGCCGGCATCCGCGACATCCTGATCATCTCGACGCCGCACGACCTGCCCCTGTTCCAGAAGCTGCTGGGCGACGGGCAAAAGTGGGGCATCTCGCTCAGCTACGCCGAACAGCCCAGCCCCGACGGCCTGGCTCAGGCCTATATGATCGGCGCCGATTTTGTCGGTTCGGAACCGTCCTGCCTGATCCTGGGCGACAACATCTATTACGGTTCGAACCTCGTTGAAACGCTGGAAGACGCGGCCAAGCTGACCTCGGGCGCCTCGGTCTTCGCCTATCAGGTTTCCGATCCGGAACGTTACGGCGTCGTCGAATTCGACGATGGCTTCAAGGCCCTGTCGGTCGAGGAAAAGCCGGCAAAGCCGAAGTCGAACTGGGCCATTACGGGCCTGTACTTCTACGATAGCCAGGTCGTCGACATCGCCGCCAATCTCAAGCCGTCGGCGCGCGGCGAATATGAGATCACCGACGTCAACAGGGTTTATCTCGAGCGTGGCCAGCTTTCCGTCCAGCCCATCGGCCGCGGCTATGCCTGGCTCGACACCGGAACGCCTGACAGCCTGCTGGATGCAGCGGAGTTTGTCCGCGTTCTCGAAAAGCGCCAGGGCATGAAGATTTGCTGCCCCGAGGAAATTGCCTGGCGTCACGGCTTCATTGACAACACCCAACTCGAGGTCCTCGCCAAGACTCTCGGCAAGAGCGAATATGGCAAGTATCTGTACCGCGTCCTGTCGCAATAGTGCCCGATGCTCGGCAAACTGAACCTTCAGAAGCTGCTTGTACCACTCACCAATATGGGCCTGCGTGGCATAGGCCTGGTGGGGCGCTTTGCCCTGTCCTTCTATCTGGTCAAGTTCCTGAGCCTGACCGAGACGGGCCAGTTCGGCCTGATCGTTGGCGTAGCGGGCGTTCTGCCGGCGCTGTTCGGCTTCGGGATGAACTATTTCCTCAGCCGGGAAATCATCGGCGTCGATATCCATGATGCCTTTGCGCGCATCCGCGACAAGATGATCGTCATGGCGACGCTTCTGGGCGTTACGCTGCTGGGCGCACTGGGCGTCAATGCCGTCCACCCTGTCGATGTCCTCGGCAATCTCTGGCTGGCGGGGCTGATCATCGTCCTCGAAGTCATCGCCTTTGATCTGCATATCGTCCTGATCAGCCTGAGGAAACCCCTTCTCGCCAACTTCCTCCTGATCGTCCGCTCGGCGGCGTGGGTTTTTCCCTTTATCGCCACAAGCTTTTTCTGGCCGCAGTATCGCAATCTCGACACCCTGCTGGTCTTCTGGCTGGGATCGCTGGTCACGTCCTTCGCCATCCTTTGGCTGTGCACCCGCGGGTGGCCATGGCTCGATACCTTGAACCGCAAAGTCGACTCGCGCTGGATTAGCCACACCATCAAAGCCGCGGGCCTGGTCTATCTCAGCGATCTTGGCCTGGTCGTCTATTCCTACTTCGACCGCTTCTTCATCGCCGGCCACCTCGGCCTGGCCGCGACCGGCGTCTACACCTTCTACTGGACCATGGCCAACGCCCTGCTGGTGCTGATCACCGCCGCTGTCGTGCAGGTATCCCTGCCCGGACTGGTCGACGGCTACAAGGCCGGTGAAGCCGCCTGGCGGCGGAAGTTCGGCACGATGCTTGTCAAGGCGCTGGCGGGCAGCTTTGCCATGGCTGTCGTCATGTATGGCGCGGTCAGCTTCCTTTTGCCCTATATCGGCAATCCCGAGCTGGCCAGGCACCCGCTTATCTTCCCGCTTATGCTAATCGCCATTGTCGTCAAGATCGTCGCCGACATGACCCATTACGGCCTTTACAGCCGCAAGAAGGACCGCACCCTGGCCCTCATCAATATTTCGGGCATCTTCGTCAACCTGCTTCTTACCATCGCGCTGGTCAGCGTGTTGGGACTGATCGGCGTGGCCCTGTCGATGCTGGGCACAGCCGCCTACCTGCTGGCGAGCCGAGGCTGGTTCCTGTATCGCGACGTCGCCCATCCCCGCCCCATCGTCATTGCAGAGGAGCGGACATGAGCACGTCCAATTCTCGCGCGGAAGGTTTTCGCGCCAAACTTCGCGCCGATGCGGAATGGTATTTTCGCTCGTGGAAAAAGCCGAAACCCGGCATCGGCACCTGGCTGCGGCTGATCCTGCTGACGCCGGGCTATCAGTTGGTCATATCGATCCGCGTGCAAGAAAAACTGGGCCGCATCCCCAAGCTCGGCGTCGTGTTGCGCCGTATCCTCTGGTACATGACGACCCAGTACTTCAATTCCGATATCGATCCGCAGGCCCGGTTCGGCCCCGGTCTCTACCTGCCGCATCCGATCTGTGTCGTCGTCGGCGCCGAGGTCCGGGCCGGACGCGATGTCGTTATCCTGCAAGGCACGACGCTTGGCCGGAGGGGTGAACCCGACGGCCACCTGGTCATCGGCGACGACGTCCAGATCGGCAGCGGCGCCAAGGTCCTGGGTGTCATCACCATCGGCAAGGGCGCGCGCATCGGCGCCAACGCCGTCGTGCTCAAATCGGTGCCCGAAAACGCCGTCGCCGTCGGCATACCGGCCCGCATCGTAGCGAAGACGCAATCCACCTCCCCCGTGCCCACACTTGAGACCCTATAGTGCCATGGAAGATATCACGCTCATCAGCGTCACCTACGGCAAACGCTGGCATCTTCTCAAAACTGTGCTCGAAGCGGCGCGCGACCAGGGCGTACGGCGCGCCTTCGTCATCGACAACGGCTCCCAGGACGATCTGGCGGCCCTGCTGCCCGAAGCCTTCGGCGACTGGGCTGCCTGCGTCGCCATGGGCCGCAACAGCGGTTCGGCCGCGGGCTTCAAGACCGGCATGGAAACCGCCATGCAGGCGGGCAGCGACTACATCTTCGTGCTCGACGACGACAATATCCCGGCTCCTGGAACGGTCGACACGCTGGTCACCGCGCTCAAGGACCTGCGCAAGACGACCGATCTGGCGGCTGTCTGCGGCCTGCGCGACGACCATGGCGGCGCGGCAGCAGAACGGGCGGCGGCCGGCTTCAAGCCGCGCTTCATCGATTCCTTCCTGAACTTCCACCTGCTCGATATCCCAAGCAAGATCGCCTGGCGAAAGCGGGGCAAGGACTTCGTCCCGCCCGAACTGCCCGATCGCATCCCCATCCTGCACGGCCCCTATGGCGGGCTGATGTTCCATCGCTCGCTGATCGACCTGATCGGCTATCCCGACGGCGACTTTGTCCTTTATGACGACGACACCGACTTCACCTACCGCATCACCAGGGGCGGCGGGAAGCTGGAGCTGGTTCGCGATGCCGTCATCAAGGACGCGGAAGCGTCATGGTATGCGGAAGACGCCAAGCCGACGGCCACATCATTCGACGCCTGGCTGAGCGCCGGTTCAGACTTGCGGATTTATTACGCCATGCGCAACCGTTCCTACTGGGAGTCGCATCGCCGCACGCCGGTCAGTCCGTTCTACTACCTTAATGCCGCCGCATATATGACTATCCTGACGGCCTATGCCGTCCTGAAGCGCAAGACACGGCGGCTGCCGATCGCCTGGTCCGCCTTGTCGCATGGGCTCAAAGGCAGGCTGGGGGAAAACGCTGCGTTCCGCCTGAAATAGCCGGAGCACGACAAAAGGAGACCCCGTGATGCGTCCCTTGGGCCTACTGTTTGCGTTCGTCGCTGCTTTTTCCGCACCGCCTGCCCTGGCGGCTGACGCCTCACGCCTGGAAGGCAAGGTGCTGGTCGGCTATCAGGGCTGGTTCCGTTGCCCTGGCGACGGTTCGGGCACGGGTTTCGAAGGCGGGCACTGGTTCCTCAACGGTCCCAGGGGGTCGGATATGGGTCATCCGGGCAAGCGGCGCTGGGTCGTCGACATGATGCCGGACGTGTCCGGCATGGATAAGTCATCCCTGTGCGTCGTGCCGGGAAAGACACGCGGCGGCAAACCCATCCACGTCTTCACGTCGTTTGCCCCGGCGACCCAGCAGACCCATTTCCGGTGGATGCGCGACTATGGCATCGACGGTGTTCTGTTGCAGCGTTTCGTCACCCGCCTGCCGCAGGAGTACAAAGAGAACGACCAGGTCCTGAG
>CBIHPL010000235.1:0-5885 GCA_966212005.1 uncultured Asticcacaulis sp. | reverse complement strand
GGTTGCCGGCCTCCCACAGGTTCGCCGAAGACGACACGGACTTCAGGCGCAGCCTGCCCTTGACCGACAGGTCGGCCCAGTCGTCCGCCGGATTGGCGCTCCATTGCCAGCCAAGGTGGAAGCCATCATCGAACGCGTCATCGACGACCGGCACCGCGACAGGCTGCGCCGGCACATCAGGCTTGCGGTGGCGATGGACCGGCTGTCCGAAGACCTCGCCCTTCTGCCGCTCGCCGATGACCGGCCATCCGTCCTTGCCCCAGACCATGGGCTGGAGCAGGACGCGGCGGCCGTACGAGTCGGTATCCTGAAAGTGCAGGAACCAGTCCTGGCCGCCCGGCGTGTCCACCCATGCCCCCTGGTGCGGGCCGTTGATGTCGGTTGCGCCCTGATCGATGACGCTGCGCGCCTCATAGGGTCCATAGATCGCGCGCGACCGGAAGACACCCTGCCAGCCGCCCTTGACCGATCCCGCCGGCGCGAAGATGTAGTACCAGCCCTCGCGCTTGTAGACCTTGGGACCTTCGGTGGTGAACCATGGCTTCGGACCCTGCGACGTCCTGACCTTCGGAAACTTGCCCGCCTCAATGACGTCGACGCCGTCATCCAGGGTGCGCGTCCCGTCAGGGGCCAGTTTCTTGATGCGTATGACGTTGCTGAAGCCGGCGCGCGATCCCGCGAACGCCATGGCGAGATATGCCTGTCCGTCGTCGTCCCAGAACGGCGCCGGATCGATGGCGCCCCTGGTGCTGTCGACCAGGACCGGCGCGGTCCACGGTCCCCTTGGGTCCGTAGCGGTGACCACATAGATGCCGAAGTCCGGATCGGGGTAGTAGATCATGAACTTGCCGGCGTGATGGCGGATAGCCGGCGCCCACACCCCGCCGCCACGGCGCGGCACGGAATGGTGCGCTTCCGGCACATTGCGCGGCAAGGCATGACCGATCAGGGTCCAGTTCACCAGGTCCCTGGAATGCAGGAGAGGCAACCCCGGCACATTGGTAAAGCTCGACGCCGTCAGATAGTAGTCGTCGCCGACCCGAACGACGTCCGGATCCGAATAGTCGCCCTGCAGGACCGGGTTGATATAGGTGCCGTCGCCCTGATCGGGCGTCCATATTCCGGCCGGCGTCATGGGTAGCGGCTGCACGCGCGGCGGCTCGGCCGAAAGGCACGGCGCGGCCGACAGGATGAGTCCGGCAAGGAACAAGGATTTTCTGAACATCCGGGACCTCAGGCTTGCGTGAAACGGATGGCCTGGCCACCGGCGGCATTGAGTTGCAGCTTCAGTCTGGAGGCGGGCGTGACGGCTTCCGTTTGAATGACGACCGGCGTCTTGTTCGCCGGACGGGACAGACTGCCGTCCATAAACCGGGTAGCCGTCCAGTTGCCCTGCCCAAGGAAGGACAGGTCAAGCTCGACACGCCGTTCCATCTCGTTGGTGATCGCGCCCAGATACCAGGCGTCGCCCTTGCGGCGGGCGATAATCACATATTCGCCGATTTCACCAGCAATGGCCCGCGTTTCATCCCAGGTCGTCGGCACCGCGTCGAACCAGGACAATTCCGGCCACGGCTTGTCTGCGTATTTCTCCGGCTTGTCGTACCAGTACAGCATGGACAGAGGACTATAGCACGTGACGGCCAGGGCCAGCTGGTGGGCATTGGTCGTCTGGTTGCGTTCCTGGGCATAGCAGATCGTATAGTCGATCGGACCAACGATCGAGCGGGTAAAGGCCAGGTTGACATTGTGACGGGCCGGAGGGAACTGCTCATTGCCCTTGACGCCCTCGAGCGTGAGATAGTTCGGCAAGGTGGTTTCAAGACCGGCCGGCCGGAGATTGTCGTGCAGGTTGACGATCATGCCGTGTTCGCCGAACGCCTTGACCACCCTGTAGATGAAGTCGACATCGGTCTGCCGCCCCTCCCACATGAAGCCAAGCTTGACGCCGGCGACGCCCCATTTCTTGTACAGGCTGCACATGTCCTCGAGCGCGCGCGTCACGGCGACGCGGTCGATATAGAGCACAACGCCGATCCCCTTGCTCTTGCCGTAGTCGATGACCTTTTGCAGATCCAGCGCGGCGATCGGATAGGTCGGCTCGGAGGCATCCGTGCCGTCGCCGTACCAGTGGGCATCGAACAGGACATACTTGATATTGTGCATCTGCGCGAAGTCCACGGCGCGCAATGAAGCTTCGGTCGAATAGGGCTTCATGATGCGGAACATGTGGCCCGCGCGAATCCAGGAGACGTCTCCCAGCTGGTTCGGCGTCGCCAGGGTCGGCACGACGTGGTGGCGCTCGATCAGGCCGTGGGCGCTGTCGGCGACCATGACGACACGCCAGGGCGTCTTCTGGCCGACGTCGACGTCGAATTCCGCTTGCGGCGGCGTGTCCCCCGGCCCACCCCACCCTGTCGCCCGGCCGGGATAGGTCATGAGGTAGGTCGAAATCGCCGGCGCAGGCAGAGACGCCGCCATGCAGCGCGGATAGTGCAGGCGGTCCGACTCGGCGACGATGGCATAAAGCCCGTTGCCGACATCGACGGTCAGCGGCAGGTCGGCCAGGCGGCCTCCGTCAGACGAGGCCGTGAGATCGGGATGTTCCAGCGGTGCGATCCTGTCCTGCGGCGACGCGTGGATGTCGCCTTCGTCGCGGCTGGAATAGACGCGCGCCGACCTTGGGAACTGAAAGAGGGTTCGCTCCCCGCCCAAACGCAAGGTATTGCCGCTGGGAACCGTATCGATGCGGTAGCGGAGGGCGGCCGCGCCATTCATCGCCCGGACGATAATCGCGAACGTCACCCCGGCGATCCGGTCATGCAACGACAGGGTCAGCTCATTCGCCGAACGGTCATAGGTGCCCGATTGGCCGTTGAGTGGCGCCCACGTGCCCGTGATCTTCGTCGTCGAAGCACCTTCGACCGCGCCCATGTCGAAACCGAGGAGACGCCCCTTCCCGCCGGCCAGCCACAGGCCAAGGGCAGACGGAAGAAGAAGCGGCTTGCCGTCATAGTCGATCCGCCACGACAGAGTTTGCCCCGAAACGGAAACCGTGGCCTTAAGCCGGCCATCGGGCGATGCGACGGAGTGGTGTGACGGCTTGCGCGTTTTCGCCGCCACGGCAGGCGCGCCCGCAGCGGTAGCGGCGCCCAGCGCGGTCAATGCCACCATTTCGCGACGAGTCGGAATCATATCTACCCTTTCCGAGGCTTCCTGCGACCTTATTCGAATGAGATTGTCAAAACCGTGATGGCGCCCCGGCGGTAACGCCGATGCGCCTGACATCCCAAAATTCTGTTGTCCGTCTCAGACTACACAACCTGATATCGATATCAAGACAAATTCGCATTCCCTGTCTAATGTGACGTCTTGATGATACGATCCTTACAACAGAGGCGGAAGATGCATGAAAAAAGCAGATCGAAGCCTGTACATCGCCGCATTCGTCTGATATCGATATCAGATCAAATCATAAAAGTTGGCAGCAAAGCTCCATCGCGCAGGTAGGTCATGACGTCTTTCTCCGGTACGGTTTTGAAGGAATTGAAGGACAAGAGGACAATCTACACGCTTCTCAGCGTCTACATGTTCGCCTATTTCGCCTCTCAGGCAATGAGCATTTCTCTGCTGTCCAACTGGCTGAAGAGCACGCTTGGCCTGACCGGCGAGCAGACGGGAATCGTGTTCGCCGCGAACTTCGTCGCCGCACTGATCAGCCAGCCGCTCTATGGCTTTATCTCCGACAAGGTCGGTTACCGCCGCTACGTGCTTTTGCTCCTGGCCGTCATGGTCGCCTCATGCGGCCTTTTCTTCAGCTATGTCTACGAGCCGCTGCTCAAGAGCAACCTGATGCTGGGCGCGGCGCTTGGCGGCGCCTATATCGGCCTGACCTTCGCGGCCGGATCGTTCGCGCTGGAATCCTTTACGGATCGGGTCGGCCGCAAATACGGCTTCGAATACAGCCGCGTCCGCATGTGGGGATCGCTGGGTTTTGCCTCGGCCGCCTTCTTTTCCGGCAGCCTGTTCAATATCGACCCGCGCATCAACTTCTTTATCGCGTCGGGCACCGCGGTCGTACTCCTCAGCGCGCTCGCCTTCCTTAAGATAAGGACGAACCCGGATGAGGCCATGGCCTCGTCGTCGCTGAAAATCAGCGACGCGCTCGAGGTCCTGCGCCTGCCCAGGTTCTGGGGTTTCATGGTCCTGATCCTCGGGGTCACCAATCTCTATCTCGTCTTCGATCAGCAGTTCCCGGTCTATTACGCGTCGCAGTTCCCGACCGAGCAACTGGGCCGCGAAATGTTCGGCCGCCTGAACTCAGCCCAGATCTTCGTCGAAGCGGGCATGTTTTTCATCGCACCGTTCATCGTGAATTTCGTCGGCGTGAAACGCGGACTGCTGCTGGCATCGGGGATCATGATCGTTCGGATTACCGGCTCAGGTCTTGTAACCGGCCCGGTCCTGATCTCGTGCATGAAGATGCTGCACTCGATCGAACTGCCCATCCTGGCCGTCTCGATATTCCGATACATCGCCGCCCATTTCGAATCGCGCGTCTCGTCGACCATCTATCTGGTCGGCGTCAGTTTCGGCCATTCGCTGGGCCTGGCCATCCTGTCCCAGCCGGTCGGCAAGTCGTACGACCTCATCGGCTTTCAGCACACCTACCTCCTGATCGGACTGGGCGCCCTCGTCTGCTGGGTGGCCTCGATATTCACCCTGGCGCGCGATCCGCTGCGCCAGCCGAAACCCCTGAGCCCTCCTCCCGGCTCCGCCGAAACAGCCGGCGATGTCACTCCTTAAAGCGTAACCTCCATGTCATTTGCTTCATCGACCCTGGGTTCCACCGAAAGTACGGGTGAACCGGACCGCCATGCGCCACCTGCGTTTCTGCAGGATGCCATTGCGCAGGCCCTGGCCCGCATCGACGCCGCCCTTCCCGATTTCACGGATGCGTGGCCCGAACCGTCCAGCGTGAACGGTACATACGCGCCCATGGCGAATACCGAATGGACCAACGGCTTCTGGACCGGAATGCTCTGGCTCGCCTACGAACTGACGGGGGCAGAGCGTTACCGCAACGCCGCGGAACGCCAGGTCGACAGCTTCCACGACCGCATCTTTCAGCGGATCAACATCAACCATCACGACCTGGGCTTTCTGTACTCGCTGTCGTGCGTCGCGGCCTTCCGGCTGACGGGGTCGGAAAAGGCCAGAAGCGCTGCGCTTGAGGCCGCCGACAGGCTGCTCGACCGCTACCTGCCGCCGGCGGGAATCATCCAGGCCTGGGGCGACCTGAGCGACCCGGCCGAAGCCGGCCGGATGATCATCGACTGCAATCTCAACCTGCCGCTCCTGTACTGGGCAGCCGGCGAGACCGGCAACAGCGCGTTTGTGGACGCCGCGAAAAGCCATATCAAAAAGGCGCAGCAGTATATCGTCAGGCCCGACCACTCGACCTTCCATACCTATCATATGGACCCGGTTTCGGGCGAGCCCAGGTACGGCTCTACCCACCAGGGCTTCTCGGATTCGTCGTGCTGGGCGCGCGGCCAGGCGTGGGGCATATCCGGCTTTCCACTGAATTACCGCTATTTTCAGGATCCGTCGCTGATCGAGACCAGCGAGGCCCTGGCCGACTACTTCCTGGACCGCCTGCCTGCTGACCAGGTCTGCTGCTGGGACCTCGTCTTTACCTCCGATGACGACCAGCGCGATTCGTCGGCAGCCGCCATCGCCGCCTGCGGATTGCTCGAACTGGCGCAGTGGGCGCCGGTTGACAGGCAGGCGCACTATCGGACTGCCGCCATCCGGATCATTCAATCGCTGTCCAGGGCCTACGCCTCACGGCCCGGCGACCCCGGCAACGGGACGCCGCTGGA
>CBIHPL010000234.1:0-5917 GCA_966212005.1 uncultured Asticcacaulis sp. | reverse complement strand
TCAGTTCGGCCATCTGCAGGAGGCGTGCGGCATTGCTGCTGGCGTCGGCTTCGCGCGCCAGGCGGCCACCAAGATAGGCTGCGCCCGCGGACGCGCCAACAAGGAGGCCTATAGAAGAGGCTGCCATAAGGGCGCGCATCCGGTAGCGCGCCATGGTTATCGAGCTCAACGCTGTCTATCCTATGTGACGAGGGCAAAAAAGAGCGCCCCCCGGAAAGGCATCCAGAGAATGAATCCGTCATTTCTCCAGATCGGGTAGCCGGACAGGAACGAGGGTGGCAAGCTCGTCGTCGGTGCCGGCAAGTGCGGCTTTACGGGGCAATTGTGGCCGAAATGTGTTCAATTGTGGTTAACAGGATGTTAGCTATAGTTGTTTGTTATTTTACGCCCCTCTTATGCAAGCAGATTGGAGGCGGTTCTGAAAGTCATTCGCACATATATTGACATGTTTTCGATAGTATTTGATATTTAATCTATACGGACTTTCTCAACGTTATTATTTCGGAAAACACTATAGTCATTGCGCTTTTCAGTTAAAACTCAATTTAAGAAACCGTTAAGGAAGCATTTCGATCACCTTTTTACCAAACCGGCAACTGATCCCGATCGGGTTACGGTTTTAAGCGACTGAATCGTGGTGAAAAATCCGCTACGATCGGCGACGGCGCTGACAAGTTTTGGTGCGCTGCGGTGTCAGGATGGCTTCGAAGCTGCCGTAAGGGCAGGGAGCATCTCAAATTTTTTTGATTTCCACTGCCTGCGGCTAGCCTCTTTCATTTTTCCACCCTGTCCCTATGTTGCCGTTCATGTCCCGTTCCGACTCTCCTCCCGGCTTCTCTGACAATTCCGGCGCCTTCGCGGCGGATTTCACCCCCATGGCAGCGACGTGGGTGCCGCACCGGCCGGTCCGGCCTGAAAAGTCGGATGGCGGGCGCAAGTTCAGGCTGGCCGCGCCCTACGAACCGGCGGGCGACCAGCCGACGGCGATCGCCGAGCTTCTGGAAGGGATAGAGCGGCTGGAGCACGACCAGGTCCTTTGGGGTGTCACCGGCTCGGGCAAGACCTTCACCATGGCCAAGATCATCGAGCAGACCCAGCGTCCGGCCCTGATCCTGGCGCACAACAAGACACTGGCGGCGCAGCTCTATTCGGAATTCAAGGCCTTCTTCCCCGACAACGCGGTCGAGTATTTCGTCTCGTACTATGACTACTACCAGCCAGAAGCCTACGTCCCGCGCACGGATACATATATAGAGAAGGATTCGTCGATCAACGAACAGATCGACCGCATGCGCCACTCGGCGACACGGGCGATCCTGGAGCGCGACGACGTCATCGTCGTGGCGTCGGTCTCCTGTATCTACGGTATCGGTTCGGTCGAGACCTATACGGCCATGACGTTTGACTTGAAAGTAGGTCAGACGATCGACGAGGCGCAGTTGCGCGCCGACCTGGTGGCCCTGCAATACAAGCGCAATGACCAGGCGTTCGAGCGTGGTACCTTCCGCCGGCGCGGCGACGTCATCGAAATCTTTCCCGCCCACTACGAAGACCGCGCGTGGCGTATCAACATGTTCGGCGACGAGATCGAGTCGATCTCCGAATTCGACCCGCTGACCGGCAAGAAGATCGTCGACCTGCGCGACCTCAAGGTCTACGCCGCCAGCCACTACGTCACGCCGCGCCCGACCCTCAACCAGGCGATCGATCGTATCAAGGCCGAACTGAAGTGGCGGCTGGAGCAACTGCACGCCGAGGGCAAGCTTCTGGAAGCGCAGCGCCTGGAGCAGCGCACCACCTTCGACATCGAGATGATGCAGGCGACCGGTTCGTGCGCCGGCATCGAAAACTATTCTCGCTACCTGACCGGACGCGGTGCGGGCGAACCGCCGCCGACCTTCTTTGAATACTTGCCGGACAACGCCCTTTTGTTCGTCGATGAAAGCCACGTGTCGGTGTCGCAGATCGGCGGCATGTACCGTGGCGACTTCGCGCGCAAGTCGGTGCTGGCGGAGTATGGTTTCCGGCTGCCGTCGTGCATGGACAACCGGCCGCTGAAGTTCGAGGAGTGGGACGCCATGCGGCCCCAGTCGATCTATGTGTCGGCGACGCCTGGCAACTGGGAGCTGGAGCGCACTTCCGGCGTTTTCGCCGAACAGGTCATCCGCCCGACGGGCCTGATCGATCCGCCGGTCGAGATTCGCCCGGTGCACAAGGATGGCTTCAACCAGGTCGATGACGTCATCGCCGAGGTGCGCGAGGTGGCGAAGAACGGCTACCGCTCGCTGGTCACCGTGCTGACCAAGAAGATGGCGGAGAACCTGACCGACTATATGCATGAGCAGGGCGTCCGCGTCCGCTATATGCACTCGGACGTCGATACGCTGGAGCGCATCGAGATCATTCGCGACCTGCGCCTCGGAGCCTTCGACGTCCTGATCGGCATCAACCTGCTGCGCGAAGGTCTCGATATTCCGGAGTGCGGTTTCGTCGCCATCCTCGATGCCGACAAGGAGGGCTTCCTGCGCTCGGAAACCTCATTGATCCAGACCATCGGCCGGGCGGCACGGAACGTCGACGGCCGCGTCATCCTCTATGCCGACCGGATGACCGGGTCGATGGAGCGGGCGATCGCGGAGACCAATCGCCGCCGCGAAAAGCAGAAGGCCTATAATATGGAGCACGGCATCACGCCGGAATCCGTCAAGCGTGGCATCAGCGACATCCTCGACAGCCCCTATGAAAAGGGCGATCGCGTCCAGGTGCCGATGGGCGTGGCCGAAAAGGACGCCAAGCCGTTCATGGGCTCCAACTTCCAGGCGACGCTCAAGGATCTGGAGGCCAAGATGCGCGAGGCTGCCGGCAATCTCGAGTTCGAGACCGCTGCCCGCCTGCGCGACGAGATCAAGCGACTAAAGCTGCTCGACCTTGAGTTCGCGAAGGATATGCTGGACGGCGCGCAGGCGAATTAACGCGCGTCCTTCGCCTGTGTACATGTCCCAGGGGGCAGTCGCCGTGCCCGCGGGGCGAGGCGTCCTGAAACTATATTGAGGAACGGTGTTTTTGTTTCCTTATTTCGGGAAGTGATCCATTTCATTACACCTGCCAGACAAGGTGCACTGGTTAACATATGAATTAACCAAGGCGGTGTAAGGGACTGAATATTCCTGAAAACTGGAAGCAAGTGTTGCGTCCGGGTTTCAATACGGACGCAACCGTACCCCAAATGAGCGAATTTCGCTGTCGCAGGGCACATTCATACTGGATTTTTATATCAAATCGCGCGACCTTCACCTCACGAAAGCGCGACTGGCCCGCCCTATGCAGCAACTGCTCCAGGCAAGCCGGCGGTGTCTCGAAATAAATCGATTATTAACCGTGACTTCTTAGTCTGGTCTTAATCATCGGGCGACACTTGCGCGGCATTTTAAACGGGCGCTGAGCCAACTGGGGTGAATGGATGCGTAGGACGAGATTAAATGTGGTGCCGCCCGTTTCGAAAGAGATCGCGCTCGGGCCTGTCATCAATGGTGTGAACGGCGTCAACGGCGCTATGAACGGTTCCATCAACGGTGGCGACAAGATGGTGACCCTGCCGGCACAGATGGCAGCGACCGCCATGGCGACGCACAAGATGGCCGGCGAAGAGATCGTCACCTCGGTTGCGACCGCGCCGCGCGAAACGCGGACTCAGCGTGTCAAGCGCCTGCAGGAAGAGGCGCGTGCGTTGGCGCGCGAGCAGATCGGTGAGTTCGAACTGCTGCTCGATGCGACCGCCAAGATGGCCACGGAAATCGCCGACGGCGGCGAAGTCTATTCGATCGGCGCGCGGGAAATCTGCCGTCGTCTCGCCGACGAATTGCCGCGTACCCTGCAAACCCTGCAGGTTATTTCCAAGAAAAAGAACTAAGCATTTCCCGGCGAAGCGGCCGCCGGTTCGCTGCTGGGAAATGTAACGGGCCTTCGGGATTCTCTTAACCCTACGCTCCACTTTCAGGGGAATTCCGGTATGTCCAGGGCCGCCTACCGGTCAATGCTTTGCTATGGTCTCGCCATCGCCGTGACCGTGACGGGATGCGAGAAAAAGCCTGAGAAACCCGTCATGGTCATGTCCGCCGTCAGGGTTTCGGCGCGGCCGGTGCAGGTTCTTCCGGCGCGTCAGGCCGGACTTTGGGAAACCGCGGTCCGCGAAGAGGGTAGCGAGGACGTCCAGGCCCTGCAAATCTGCATCGACGGCGTGACCGATGCCCGTCTGAGTTTGCGCGGCAGTGATTTCAGCGGAGACGGTTGCGGACCCAAGACGATCAGCCGTGTCGACGAGGACAGCTGGAAGGTTATGACCACCTGTCATGCCGTCGGCGGTGGAATGGATGCCTATTCGGGAACATTCACCGGCGATTTCTCCACGAGCTATGACATGACGCTGCGCGTCCAGACAACGGGCGCAACCTTGCCGCAGATGAACCGGACGGTGAACTATGTCATCGAGTCGAAACGCATAGGCGACTGCAGGCCCGGGCAGGCGCCGGGCGACGTGACCAATGACGGGGTCACCATAAACCTGTTCGAGATGGAGGGGCGTGCCGCGCCTAAACCGTCCAGCTCTTCGGGTTCGGATATGGCCGATTATAAAGCAGGTGATTGAAGCCTGTGACGCAGCGGCCGCTCAGATAGATCAGCGGGACGAGCACCAGGGCCAGTGACAGGATGCCCTGGGTCCGGAGCACCGTAACGACGACAAGACAGGCGATGATGGGCGCGACGCCGAGCCAGAAGGTACGGCGTTGGAACTCATAATGGCTCTTCAGCCAGTCCGGGGCGTCGTCTTCACGGAAGCTGGCGATAAGGAGGGCAAGGACGCCCGTCATGCCGAAGGTCAGAACCATCAGGAATAGCAGAAGATAGTTCAGAAATGGCATCATGCGCGGATCGGCAAGAAACGACTGGGGTGTGGGCGCGGGCTTGCTCATGGGACTCGGACGCAATGAAGACGGCCAAGCCTAGCGGGTGATCACGATGCTGCATAGCGGCAATTACACGCAGGGCTGAGAGCCGCCCGACCGGTTACATCTTTGTCACGCTTCGGGCGATATTGCCCATTGGGCGGGAGGGACCAGATCGTTGAGGCTGGCATCCGCGCGGTGGCACCAGTCGCCGAGGCGGATCGGGCAGGCGGCGATATCTTCCGGGGTGAGGATGACGCTGTTTGTCGGGGTCTCCTCGATTTCAAAACGCACACATTCGAAATCCGGCAGATGGACAGACAGGATGGCATTCAGTTTCATGTAAAGCGCTGTGGCGACGGCTTCGGTCGTCGGATCGCCCTGAATGATCAAGAGGCGCGGCAGCAGTTCAGGCTCGTGCGCCTGGAAATAGCCGATCATGGGATCTTCGTGTCCCAGCTGAAAGGCGTGATCGAGCGCGTCGTCGATAAAGCCGTGCCAGTGGCGTTTCATGTCGGCGAAGCTGGCGGCGTAATTGGCCGCGCCCCAGTCTACAGCGCCTGCGCCCGCTCTAGGCTTCAGATCCACCGTCACGAATTCGTTGTGGCCGTGTGGTGTCATGCACTTCGAATTGCGGTCGAAGCGCAGGCGATGGGCCATCGAGAAGCGGCGTTTGAACTGAATGAGCATGTCGCGCCTTCAATAGCAAAGCGCGGAGCAAGTCAATCCATGCTTGTTGGGGAATCTACGCAATAAAACTGTAAATTCTTTCCTGATTCGCGGTCTCGCGAAATCGTTAATTCATACTGTTCTGATACCAATTATATAAGGAAACTGTAAGCGGGGGCGTTTATGGCGAGTATTATGCGTACCAGTGCAGTTTTGCGTAAGGCCGGGCGTACCATCGGCAAAGTGTTGCGGCGGAAGGAGTTCGCAGCGCTCATTTCACTAACCGGTACCGCCGCGCTCTCTGC
>CBIHPL010000233.1:0-5931 GCA_966212005.1 uncultured Asticcacaulis sp. | reverse complement strand
GGTCATAGCCGTAGAAATATTCTTCCAGCACCAGCTTGCCGCCTTGCATGATCAGCACGCTGTCGACGTCCGGCCAGGTCTTGTCGAGGACGCCGGCGACGATGCGGCCGGCGGCCTCGGCGCCGAGATCGGATTTGGCGACATCGCCCACGGCTATGCCGTCTCCAACCTTGCGCGGTTCCTGGTAGCGATAGGGCGGCGAACCGGCCGGCCGGGGCTCAAACCCCGCTTCGGTCAGGGCCGAGATGCGTGGCGACAGACGCTGGTAGCGGCCCGTATTGTCCTCTACGGCGGTCACCACCCCATCGGCGCCGCGATGGAAGATGACGTCTGCGCCGCCACCGTTGATGAAGACATCCGCCGACTTGCGGCGCAGCAAGTACTTGCCGCCGTCGATCACTGCGTAAAGTTCGTCGGGGGCAACGATCTCCATGGTGCCGCCCTGATAGGCGTAGGTTCCGACGAAGTCGGTGAGCGGCGGAAGCTTGCGCGCCGGGGCTTGTGCGGTTGCGGCCGTCGGCTCGGTCTGGGCGACAGAGGGCGTGCCGCCGGACGCCAGGGCAAGGGCGAGGGTTATCGCCAGAGAGAAGCCCAGGTTGCGCATAGGTTTTTCTTTCAGCTGGGATATTGGGAAGCCGCCGTGAGGTGTCGGCGGGGAATGGATGTCAGGCGGGTGCCACTTCGGGCCGTTCAGGTTGCTCCGGGCGCTCTGGGATCTCGGGCCGCTCCGGCTGTTCCGGACGTTCGGGCAGCTCGGCGCGTTCCGCTTGTTCGGGCCGCTCTGGCTGCTCGGCCCGTTCGGTGGGGGCGGCCTGTTCCGTATGCCCGGACAGCTTGCGCCGTGGACGGGAGGTCTGGACCGGCGCCCCGGCCGACGCGGTGACAAGCGTATCCGCCACGGGCGCGCTGCCGGTCAGCTTCGCAGCGATCGCGCTTGTCAGCGTGGTCACCACGGGCATAGGCTGGGCGGCGAGCGCGACGGACAGGCCACCGGCCGCCGCCATCAGACTGAAACCTGCCGCACAGGCCAGGACCAAGGCCGGCGCCGTACCCGCGCGGGGGTGCAGGATGGCGGTGAGCCGCCGCTTCGCTTCGTCATTGCCATGGCCCGTAAAGGCCATCACCGCCATTTCATCGCCCGTGACACGGAAGGCGGCAAGCAGGCATTGGGCATAGACCCGCCGGGTCTGATCGTCGCACGACGCCAGGACGCGGGCGTCGCATGCCTCTTCGCGCGCCGCCGTCAGCCGCCGGCGTATGGCCATCAGCGGCAGGTTGAACCAGAAAGCCCGCACGGCGATCTCTTCCAGGACGTGCGCAATGTGGTCCCCGGCCGCCAGATGCGACTGTTCGTGGGCGCAGATGAGCGCGACCTGTTCCGACGGCAGCGCCGCCAGAAGCCTGCGCGGCATCAGGATGACAGGCCGGTGCAAACCGGCCAGGACGGGCGTGGCGCCATCGGTTTGCCGCACCGGCGCCATACCCGGAAACAGAGGATTATTGACGGGAAGCGACTGCTGCACGGCCCTGGCGACCCTGAGACCGGCAATCCATAACCCCCCAAGGCGGGCCGCGGCGCCAACCGTCAGCACGGCCAAGGCGATGTCAATCCACGGCACGGAGGGGGAAACAGGACGCGCGGCGGTAACCGGCGCGGATTGCAGTTGCACCCGAAGATCAGCCAGCGGCGAATGCAGGTCCAGCGCACTGACCATCAGGGCGCAGGCAATGAGCACGACCGGGAGGCACAGGGACGTTGTCCACACCACGACTCTCAGCCGGACACCTGCACCCAGGCGATCAACGCCGAAAGCGCACAGCCAGCATAATCCGGCAAACGGAACCGAAGCCGCCAGTGATGTCAGCAGCGTCAGGTTCATTGCGGCTTTCCTTCCCCGTTCTGCGCGGAATCGGCATCGAGGATCGCCTGAAGCTCATCCAGTTCCTCCGTGCTGAGCAGCCGGCTGCCGGTAAAGGCGGTCGCGGACAAGGGGCCAGACACTTCGAAGACCCCACGCAGCTTGCGCAGGAAGCCACCCAGGATTTCCACCTTGGCGCTGGCCGGCTCATAGACGGCGGTGCCATGGACCTGGTAGCGGGCAAGCAGCCCCTTCTTGCACATGCGCTCAAGCACGGTGCGGGTCGTCGAATCGGCCCAGCCCAGCTCAGGCCCCGCCAGCTCCTGGACTTCGCGGGCACTCATGGCGCCTGTGCGCCAGAACAGCTTGAGTATTTCAAATTCGCTATCGGAAGGTTCGGACATGGCGGTTTCTACGTCTGTAGCGTTTACGTTACATGTGTAGCGTAGCTAAGTCAAGCGAAGTGAAGCGCCGGCGTTAATTCGGCGCAGCTTCAGCCGGCCCGGCCGCAAATCCGCCCGGACTGCGCCTTAAATCGACCGCCTTTTTCTACGAAGGGTATCGTAGACAGCGATTAGGCTGAGAGGGGTTTCCATGAGAAAACAGTTGCTGGCGCTCGGCGCCGTCATGACACTGGTCATGTCCACCGCCGCCGTTGCGCAATCTGCGGCACCGACGGCCGCCGCGGCCGCGCCGTTCGATGCCGGGGCGCGGCGCGGCGTGGTTGAGGCCACTGCAACGGCATTGATAGATAACTACGTCTTTCCCGATGTCGGCGCCCGGGCCGCCGCTTTGATTCGCGCCAATCTCAAGGCCGGAGGTTATGACGGTCTGGACAGGACCGCCTTCGCCGAGCGGTTGACCACGGATCTGCGCAGCGTCACCCACGACCTGCACATGCGCGTAAGCGTGGCAGGCCAGCCGCCGGAGCCGCCTTCGGACGGCGTTGAAACGCCGGCGCCGCAAGGCATGTTTTCGTTCGAACGCGCCGACCGGCTCAAGGGCAATGTCGGTTATGTCCGCATAGACGGCTTCCTGCCGCCGGAACTGTTCCGGCTTGGTGCCGACCCGGTCATGGAAAAGCTGGCCGGCACCGACGCCCTGATCATCGACATGCGCTTTAATCATGGGGGTGATCCGGCCGCGGTCAGCTATCTGGTCAGCTTCTTCGTCGATCCGGCGGTGCCTGTGCACGTCAACGACCTGATCTGGCGCAAGCCCGGCACGTCCGAGTATAACCGGGAAGTGTTTTCGACCGGGCCGACGCCTGTGTCCTACCTCGGAAAGCCGGTCATCGTGCTGACCGGCAAGGGGACGTTTTCGGGCGGCGAAGAGTTCTCCTACGACATGCAGCAGCTGAAGCGCGCCCGTCTTGTCGGCGAAACCACGGGCGGCGGCGCCAATCCCGGCGGAACCTGGCCCGTCGGCAGCGATCTTGTCATCTTTGTTCCGACCGGCCGTGCCGAGAACCCGATCACCAAGACAAGCTGGGAAGGGGGAGGGGTGAAACCGGAGGTCATGACGACAGCGGACGCTGCTTTTGCCAAGGGATACGCCCTGGCGCTGGCGGCGAACCGGAAGCCGGTCGCGGAGGCCGCCACGCTCGATGAGGTCCTGGAGGAGCGCCTGATGGTCCGCCGCACCGAAGCCTATCCCGGCGGCGTGGAACTGGTCCGTCTGTCGGTCGAGGGGCTGGCGAAGGGCGAGCAACCGTTCCAGCTGTTCAGTCCGGGCCTGGCCGAGGCGCTGAAAGGGCCGGTGCCGCCCGCGCTTCAGGCCATGATGGCGAAGCTCGGGCCGATCCAGCATATCGCCTTTCTGGGTGTCGATGCGCTGGGCGGCGACGAGTACGAGGTCAGGTTCGAAAAGGGGCGGCAGATATGGAGCATCATCGTCAACCGCGAAGGCAAGATGGTGTGGAGCAATTTCCGGGAGGGGTAGAGCATTTCCGGCGAAGTGGACATTGGTTCGCGGCCGGGAAATGCGACGAAACAAAACCTGGAGCATTGCCCCGGTTCATCCGAAGCGGGCAGGGCGCCAGGCCGCCGGATTTACGATGCGTGGTAAGCCTTTAGAGACATTGATGTGAGAGGATGCGCGACCGGTTTTTCGTTTTCAGGTTGTTCGCCGCCTCATGGATCATGTTCCTTCGGCCTCGTTGCCGCGTTACCGCAATCTCGAAGCCGGCGAGCCCGCGCCGTGGTTTCAGCAGGCGGCGAGCTGCCATCCCAATTTCGATTTTTCGTCGCTCGGCGGCCGTTACATACTGCTCGGCTTCTTCGGCACGGCAAAGGATGAGGTGGCCGAAGCGCAGCTCAAGCATATCGCCGCACGCGCCGGTCTTTTCGATGATGAAAACGTCTGCTTCTTCGGCGTCTCGATCGATGCGGAAGACCAGAGCGAGGGGCGGTTAAAGGAAGTCGTTCCGGGCCAGCGTTATTTCTGGGACTTCGACAGGCGGGTCTCCACCCTGTTCGGCGCGGCGCCGGCGGGGGGTGTGCGCGGCAATTACCGCCGCTCCTGGATGCTGGTCGATCCGACGTTGCGGATCATGAAGGTCTTCCCCATGCAGCCGGACGGCGGTAATCTCGCGGCCATTCTCGACATGATCGCCGCCCTGCCGCCGCCCGCCCGCTTTGCCGGGGTGGAGCTGATGGCGCCCGTCCTCTACCTGCCCAATGTCTTCGAGCCTGAGCTGTGCAGCCGGCTGATCGGCTGTTATGAGACCGGCGCGCCCGAAGAAAGCGGCTTCATGCGCGAGAAGGACGGGCTGACCACGACCGTGGTCGACCCTGGTTTCAAGCGCCGCCGCGACCTGCATATCAGTGACGACGACCTGATCCAGACCCTTCAGGCGCGGGTGCACAGGCGCATTCGCCCGGAGATCGAAAAGGTCTTCCAGTTCGCCGTGACGCGCATGGAGCGTTACATCGTCGCCTGCTACACAGCCGAGGACGGCGGGCATTTCCGCCCGCACCGCGACAACACCACCAAGGGCACGGCCCACCGCAAGTTCGCCGTGTCGATCAACCTCAATGACGATTTCGACGGCGGTGAGCTGAACTTTCCCGAATACGGCCCGCGCAGCTTCAAGCCGCCGGTGGGCGGGGCGGTCGTCTTCTCGTGCTCCCTGCTGCACACGGTGTCGAAGGTGACGCGCGGCCGACGCTACGCCTTCCTGCCCTTCCTGTACGACGACGCGGCGGCGAAGCTGCGCGAGGCCAACAACCGCTTCCTGGACGCCACGGTCGTGCCGTACAAGGAAGGTGAAGGTTAGCCGCGCACCGCCGCCTCGATCGCCGCGACGTCGATCCGCTTCATGTCCATCATGGCCGTAAAGGCGCGCCTGGCGACATCGCCGCCCTGCGCCATGGCGTCGGTCAGGACGCGCGGCGTGATCTGCCACGACAGACCCCATTTGTCCTTGCACCAGCCGCAGGCGCTTTCCTTGCCGCCATTGCCTACAATGGCGTCCCAGTAACGATCGGTCTCGGCCTGGTCATCCGTGGCGATCTGGAACGAAAAGGCTTCGCTGTGGCGGAAGACATCGCCGCCGTTCAGCCCGATGCAGGCGAGCCCGAAGACGGTGAATTCGACGGTCAGGACATTGCCTTCCTTGCCGCCGGGATAGTCGGTCGGCGCACGGTGCACGGCCGTGACCTTGCTGTCCGGAAAGGTCGCCTCATAGAAGCGGGCGGCCTCTTCGGCGTCGTTATTGTACCACAGGCAGATCGTGTTCTTGGACATGGGGGGCTCCTTGGTTTGGCGTGCTCATACAGGAAGGCGGCATGCAGGTCAGGACACGTCCTGGTGAGCGGCTTTCACAGATTGCAGACCGGCGCTCAACGGGATGACAGCTGATGAAAGAGACTGACACTGTCAAAATCTGGCGGGCTGCCGCTCAGCCGGCCAAGGGGTCCGGACCATATCGGTTCCAGCCCTTTTCACCGGGCGCCAGCAGGAAGTAGAAACCCATGCCGATATTGGCGGTCCTGACGATGTCCGTGGTGATGTTGACGGCGCTTTCCAGCGCTTCGGGCAGGTCATCGGCACGCTCCGCGTGCTGCCGATG
>CBIHPL010000232.1:0-5963 GCA_966212005.1 uncultured Asticcacaulis sp. | reverse complement strand
ATAACCAAAATTACGCCCGATAAAGACAGTTGCTTCCGTCATTTGCTCCGCAAATGCCACCTTCCCCGCTCGCGGGGAAGGAACAGTCAAGTGCGCATGTGCGAAAATCGCGAGATTTGAGTCGAGAAGCAGGAGGTTAGCGCCGGCTGTATTCTTTACAGCCAAGCGACGCCGACGCACTTATCGGCCAAAGACCGCGATTTTCCTAGGCGGCGAGTTGTTCTTTAACCCGCTCCGCTAGCGTCTTGATGTCCAAAGGCTTCGGCAGGAACGACACGTTCTTTTCCTCTTCCAGCAGGTCCGAGAACTCGGATTCGGCATAGCCCGAGATGAACATGACCGGCACATTGCCGATCAGCGGGCGGGCGCGTTTCAACATCGACGGGCCGTCCAGGCCCGGCATGATGACGTCAGAAATCAGCAGGTCGAAACGTCCGTTCTCCGCCTCGATGATCTCGAGCGCCTGCTCGCCGTCCTCGGCCTCCAGTACCTCATAGCCGCGCTGGCGCAGCAGATGGGCCGCAATGCCGCGCACGATCTGCTCGTCCTCGACAAACAGGATGCGGCCGACGCCCGACAGGTCCTTCGGGACCGGCTTGGCTTCGGCCACGGGCTTCGGCGTCGCCAGTTCCTTTTCGGTCTCGATCCAGACAGGCAGGAAGATGCGGAAGGTCGCGCCCTGCCCCATCTTCGAATCGATCAGGATGTGGCCGCCGGCCTGGTTGATGATGCCGTGCACGGTCGAAAGCCCCAGCCCTGTGCCTTCGCCCAGCGGCTTGGTGGTGAAGAAGGGTTCGAAGACCTGCGAGATGATCTCCGGCGGGATGCCCGGGCCGGTGTCGCTGACCTCGATCAGGGCGGCGCCTTGAGCCGGCGCTTCGGGCCAGCCGCGGGCCTTTGCTTCGGCCTGGCTGAGCGGCGCCGTGCGTATCATGACCTTGCCGCCGCCCTGGGCGCGCATGGCGTCGCGGGCGTTGACGACCAGGTTCATCATGACCATTTCCATCTGCCCCTTGTCGACATGGACATTGGGCAGGTTGCGGCCGTATTCGGTTTCCAGCTTGACGTCTTCACGCACCAGCCGGCGCAGCAGGACCTCGGCTTCGGAGACCATTTCGCCGACATTGAGTGTGACGCGCTTGACGGTCTGCTTGCGCGCGAAGGCCAGCAGGTTGCGAACCAGATCCTCGGCGCGCGCGATGATCTGGCGGATGCCGTTCAGGTCCTCATAGGACGGATCGCCGAGGGGATGGTTGAGCAGAAGCTGGTCGTTGCGGAACTTGAAGCCGGTCAGCAGGTTGTTGAAATCGTGCGCCATGCCGCCGGCCACCTGGCCGATGGCCTGCATCTTCTGCGACTGAATAAGCGTCGTCTCCAGCTTCTTCTGTTCGGAGACGTCGAACAGGTAGAGCGTAAAGCCGCCGGCCACGGGCGAAACATAGATCTGGACAGGACGATCCGCCTTGGTGCGGAGCGCGATATCGAACGGGCCGGTCTTGCCGCCATCCCGGTTGACGGCCAGACGTTCGGTCAGGTCGGCGCGCGAATTGTCGTGAACCAGGTCGCCGAAAACCTTGCCGGCCAGGTCGTCCGGATTCTGTTCGGTCAGGCTGGCAAAGACGCGGTTGAATTCGCTGATGTGGGCGGAGAAAACGTCGTCGCCCATGACGAGTGCGGCGCCGAACGGCGCGGCTTCGGCAAAGGTGTCCAGCCTGGCTTCGGCCAGCGGTTCGGACGCGGCTTCGGGCTGTGGGTCGGAGGGCTGCGCCTCTCCCGCGGCCCTGCCTTCGTGCCGGAGCATGACACCCTGGCCAAGGACGCCCTGCGAGCCAGCCCGCACAAGCACCAGGTCTTCGCCCAGACGCGACACCACCATTTCGAAATCGAAGCCGCCCAGCTTGACAAGGGCGCGGCCCATGCCATTGGCCCTGGCTTCACGCATGGCAACGAACAGGGATGGCGCTTCGTCCCCCTGAGGCAGACGTTTTGCGCCACCACCGGCGTCCGTCCAGGCCGTGTTGGCGGCAACGATATGACCATCATAGCCGGCGACGGCCGCGGCCTCTTCGAGCGACACGACGACATCGGCCGCGCGAAAACCCTCGTTCGTCAGGATTTCGTTCTTGCTGGAAAAGGCGAACATGCTGAGGAAGATGACGACGGCGAAGGTCATCAGGAAAATGGCCAGCAGCAGGCCGACCGGCAGATGCCCCGCCACAAGCCACACGGCGACACAGGCGCATACCACAACCGCGGACACAATGCTCAGTGTCCAGACATTCACGGCTTCCCGGAGGCGCGCGACGGTAAAGCGGTCTCGCCAGCCTACGGGCGCGACCTCGGGCTGGTCGGAGGGGTTCATCGGTCTGGCGGACAAAACGGCTACCTCACGGGACTAGAGCGATATGCCAAAAGTGTGCAGCGGTTTTTGGCCAAATATCGCGGCATAATAAATCTGGAACATCTCGCGGCGAATCACGTGCGAGTTTAGCGCATTTGGCGAATTGGCGCGCGTCAAGAAAAGATGCGGATCAGAAGCCCCTTCGCTTCTTCGTCAGAACGAAGCCGATCAGCTTGGCGACGGCGGCGAAATGTTCTTCCGGAATGACTTCGTCGATATCGATCGCCGCATAGAGGGCGCGCGCCAGCGGCGGATCCTCGACGATCGGCACCTCGTGCTTGCCCGCCTCTTCCCGGATTTTCAGGGCCAGGGCATCGACGCCCTTGGCGACGCAGACCGGCGCGGCGGTTTCGCCGGCTTCATAGCGCAGGGCGACGGCATAGTGGGTCGGGTTGGTGACGACCACGGTCGCGGTGGCCACATTGGCCATCATGCGGCGGCGCGACTTTTCCATGCGCAGCGCTCGCAGCTTGCCCTTGATGTGCGGATCACCTTCCGTCTGCTTGTATTCCTCCTTCTGTTCTTCCTTCGACATCTTCATCTTCTGCATAAAGCGGAAGCGCTGCAGCATGTAGTCGGCGCCGCCCCCGACGAACAGGAAGATGCAGACCGATATGGCCAGGACCAGCAGGATGTCGCGGCAGTACGGCAGGATCAGGCTCGGCGATATGCCCGTCAGGTTGACGATGCCCAGCAGCCTGTCCTTCAGGATATTCCAGACGATGACGCCGGTGACGATCAGCTTGAGCAGGGTCTTGCCGAACTGGATCAGGGCGTCCGGCCCGAACAACTTGGCGACGCCGCTCATCGGGTTGAGGATCGAGAAATTCGGCTTCAGCTTGGAAGGCGTGAACATGAAGCCGGTCTGCATGACGTTGCCGGCGACGCCGAGGATAAGCGAGCCGCTCATGACCATGATGATGATGGGCAGGATGCGCAGCAGCAGGTCGCGGAATATCGTGACGCCGCCATCCCCCTCCATCGAGTTCAGCAATTGCTGGGGATGGGCCAGGAAAGGCAGCAGGTCCCGGGCCAGGTTGGCGCAGATGGACGGCCCGGCAAAAGCGAGCACGGCGACGGCACCGATAAGCGACATGGCCTGCGGCAGGTCCGCGGACTTGGCGACATCGCCCTTCTCCCGCGCCTGCTGGAGTTTTCGGGCCGAGGCTTCTTCGGTTTTATCCTCCTGATCGCCACCTTCAGCCATTTGTGCGCCTCAGGAACACGGCCATGAAGTCCTGGTAGTGGTCGATGAAAACCATGCCGATGGAGCCGAGGCTCAGCGCTAGGAGCGCCAGGCCAAGCAGGACGTTGAGCGGGGTGGCGGCAAAGAAGATCGGAAAGTTCGGCATCATGCGGCCGACAAAGCCCACTGCTACATTGAAGATCAGGCCGAAAGCGATGAGCGGCGCGGCCATCTGCATGGCCAGGAGGAAGCTGCGCGACACAGTCTGGACCATCAGCGTCACGGCATCGCCGATCATGACGGGCTTGGTGGCGGGGAAGACGGTGAAGGAATCGACCATGGCCCGGATGAAGAGATGGTGCAGGTTTGTGGCGTAGATCAGCACCAGTCCCAGCATGGCCATGAAGGTGCCGACGCTGGTCGAGGGCTGGGCCTGGGCCGGGTTGGCGGTCTGGGCAAAGGACAGGGTCGTTTGCAACGACATGATTTCACCCGTGGTGACCAGCGAGTACATGAGGACGCGCATGAGCGTACCCAGCATCAGGCCGATAATGACTTCGTGCAGGACCTGCCCCGTCATGCCGCCGATGGTCAGCGGCATGGGCGGCAGGGTGTGGCGGACGATCGGTGTAACCACCAGGGCAAGGACCAGCGCCAGGCTGAGGCGATAGCGCGGCGGCACCGCCTGGTCGCCTATGCCCGGCATCAGCATGACCAGGCTGGCCAGGCGCATAAAGATCAGGCCGATGGCCCACAGGTCCGCGGAGGTGCCGAAGAGGGAGTCCACCTCAGCCCCCGGCGAGACGGCCAGGGGCGCCAGCCGCAGCGAAGGCGCCGCGAACACCATGGGTTAGATGCCTGCAATTCGGTTCATGACCTGATGCATGAAGCTCGACAGCAGTGCGCCCATCATAGGCAGGAAGAGCAGCAGGGCGACGAAGATGGCGATGATCTTGGGGGCGTAGATCAGGGTCTGTTCCTGAATCTGGGTCAGGGCCTGGAACAAGCCGATCGCGACACCGACGACGAGGCCGACCAGGAGAATGGGCGTGCACAGCTGGATGGTCAGCCAGATTGCATCCCGTCCAAAAGACAACACTTCACTACCATTCATCGTTTTACCCTGCTCCACCGCCCGGCAAAACCTGCCGGGTACACCCGGCGGAATTTGCCCCGCGCACGGTTAATGCGGCATTAAGGATGGAGAGATTCTTTGCGGGAAGCGAGTGGGATATATGGAAGAGGGAAGCTCAGTAGCTAGGCCGCGATGCTGTGGCGAAAACCGTAATCGGCTGAGCACCCGCAGCGACGTGTACTTGGGTACACGAGCAAGGGCGTGGAAGGCGGTTGCGGTTTGCAGACCAGCAGCGAGGCGCTAGATGGGCATGCGCATGATTTCCTGATAGGCGGATATGACCTGATCGCGAATGGCGATGACGCTTTGCAGCTGCGTCTCCGCGGAGGCGACGGCGGTGACAGCATCGATCAGGTCGACGCGGCCGGACTGCTGGCCAGCCATCATGGTCTCGGCGCCCTGTGTCGATTTGTAGGTCTGCTCCAGCGCGCCTTGCAGCATCTTGCCGAAGTCGGGACCTTGCGCCGCCTGCGCGCCATCCTCGTTGATCGAGGCAGCCTGCTGCTTGATGGCGGCGCCATAGGCGCGGGCGGCGATCAGTGCGTCCATGACTTAATCTCTTCTTTGGCTCTTACTTTTGCAGGATATCGATTGTCTTGGTCGTCATGGCGCGCGCCGTGTCGATGACATTGAGGTTGGCCTCATAGGCGCGCTGCGCCTCGCGCATGTCCATGGTTTCGATCAGCGAATTGACGTTGGGCTTTTTGACATAGCCTTCCGCGTCGGCGGCGGGATGGGCCGGATCGTATTCCATCGTGAATTCTTTCATGTCCGGTGCGACCTGGGCCAGTTTCACGCCGGTGGCGCCGTCGACCGGCGCGGCGGTGAATACAGGAACCTGACGCCTGTACGGGTCGCCGCCCTTCACACGGCTGGTCGAGTCCGAATTGGCGATGTTTTCGGCGATGATGCGCATGCGCGCCTGCTGCGCCTTCAGCGCCGAGGCCGCGACCGCCATGGTCTGATCGGAATGAATCACAGGCTTAACCATCGCTTACTCCTTACCTGTCCCGGCTCAGCGGCCAGGCGCCTTCATTGCCATGCGGACCATGGCCATCGATTTCTGGTAGAAGCCGACGGCCGCATCGAACTGCATGCGGCTTTCGGCCATTTTGAGCATCTGCTCTTCGAGCACCACGGAGTTGCCATCCATGGTGGTTTCGGAATCGAGCGCCGTCACTTCACGCGCCGCCCCCGGCTTGAAACCGTATGCCCCTTCGCAGCCAGCGCCGTCCTGCTCA
>CBIHPL010000231.1:0-5969 GCA_966212005.1 uncultured Asticcacaulis sp. | reverse complement strand
CCCCTCCGCCTCAGTCCTGATCAGGTGTTTCGCACCACGGTCTGCCTGCGCCCTTTCCGCGCCAAGGGCCCGCGCATCGAAACCGAGGAGGTCGGCCGAAAACTGGTCGTCCACAATTACGGCCACGGCGGCAGCGGCTGGTCGCTGTCCTGGGGATCGGCTGAATACGCCGTCCGGCTGGCCATGCAGGCAAGTCCGCGCAAAATCGCCATCATAGGCGCCGGCGCGCTCGGACTGACGGCCGCAATCACGGCGCAACGCGCCGGCGCGCAAGTCACCATCTATGCCCGTGAACGGTTTCCGCACGTCCGCTCGGCCCATGCCACCGGCAGCTGGACGCCGGCATCACGGATCGCCATGGAAGCCGATGTCGCGCCGGATTTTGCCGACCGCTGGGAAACCATGGCCCGTTATGCGTGGGACATGCACCAGTCCTATGTCGGACTTGCGGGAAACCCGGTCGAATGGATGGACCAGTATATCGTACGTGGAGGCGGACGTCCCGGCCCCCGTCCGGCCTATGCCGACATCGAACCAGGCTTTCTGCATCTTGATGACCGCATCGGCGATATCGTCCCGCATGGGCAGCCGGTTCCCAATGACATGCACCCCTTTGCATCCGATCAGGTGACACGGACCAATATCCTGACCTTCAACGTCGCTGCCCTGTCTCACCAGCTGACGGAAGACTTCCTAAACGCGGGGGGCAGCTTCGTCCCGGCCCAGTTCAACGGTCTTTCCGACTTCACCCGCCTGAAGGAAAAGGTCATCATCAACTGCACCGGCTATGGCGCACGCGCCCTGTGCAAGGACGAAAGCATCGTGCCGGTGCGCGGCCAGATCGTCTGGCTGGCGCCGCAGGACAATGCGCATTACGGCTTTTACTACAGAGGCGTGACGGTCCTGGGACGACGGGATGGCGTGGTCGTCCAGGACGTCGGCTGGAACGAGATGTTCGGCTGGAACGACGACAATGAGACGATCGATCCGGCAGCGGCGCGCGAGTCGATCGAACGCGTCGCCGGCGTCTACAGAACCTAGAGCTATATGGCGAAACGGAGTTCGGCGTAGCCAAAAGTGTGAGCGGTTTTCAGCATATCGCTCTAAGCGACCGGCCGCGAAAACTTGTCCGCCAGATCCGACGCCTGCTGTATCTGCGCGTCGCTCAGCTCCTTGTCCTGATCCATGGTGCGGACCAGGTCGCGGGCATCCGGGTCACCGCCGTCGGCCGCCAGAAGCGCCCAGGCATAGGCCGCGACCTTGTCGACAGGCTGGTCTTCGCCACGGTAGGCAAAGGCCGCCATATTGAGCTGGGCCAAGGCAAGCCCCTGACGCGCCGCCGTCTCGATCAGGGCACGGCCCTTGGCGACGTCCCTGGGCACGCCCTGGCCATGGACATACATGCGTCCGAGATTGAACCGCGCGGGCGGATTGTCCTGGGCTGCTGCCTTTTCATACCAGTAAACAGCCTGGGTATAGTCCTGGGGCGCGCCCTCGCCAGTCTCAAACATATTGCCGACATTGAACTGCGCGACGTCGTAACCCGCTTCGGCCGCCTTCTTGTACCATTCGAACGCCTTGGAGAGATCGCGCGGCACGCCCAGACCGTTATCGAAAGCGGCGCCGATATTGTACATGGCTTCGACGCTTCCGAGGTCCGCGGCCTTGAGGCTCCACTCACGCGCCTTGTCGAAATTCTTCTCTGTTCCCAACCCCTTGGCGTACATAACGCCCATTTCCGCCATGGCCTCTATGCTTCCCGAGCCCGCCGCCCGGGAGTACCATTCGAAGGCCTTTTCGAAATCCTGCCCGACACCGTTCCCGAGGTAGTAGTCGTCCGCCAGTTGCAGCTGCGCCTTTGCGTCGCCCGCCTCGGCGGCGCGGCGGACGGCGTCCAAATCGCTGGTTTCGGCGACGGCGGTCTGCGTGACGCGCGCATCAGTCGCCGACCATACAGGGCTCGCCGTCAACATCAGCGCGGCCAGGGCAGCAGTCAGTTTGAGCAGTCTGGCGATAACCATGACGAATTCTCCGTGGGCTTTCACGCGCCCGTACATAGGAGCGGCATAAGCCTTTCGCGAGGGCAGTGATAGTTTTTGTTGCAGTGCAAACACATTCTGCACGGATCTGTTGCCAAAAAGCGGCAGCTGTTACACAGGTACCTTGTCCGGGCGGATGTAATCATAGACCGAAAGTCCCGTTTCCGGATCGTTCAACTGCCGCCACGACTCCGCCTGCATGGCGATTTCCGCGTCCGTCCGGCCGTTCTGCCAGTGCATCTCCAGCGACCGGCACCAGAACTCATAGTCCTTCGACTGTATTTCGCGGCGATTGGTGCGGTTGATCAGGTGGACCAGACTGACGCGTCCATTAAACGCGTCGGCGGGATCGTCCTTGCCCAGCAGCTCCGCCCGAACCTCCGGCGGCACGTGCCGGGCCAGGGCGCGCAACGTGTTGCGCAGCCGGTACTTGTCCAGGAAGGCATCGGTATTCATGCGCGTGCGGCTGGAATAGATGATCTCCTTGCGCCGCTCTTCTACCTCATCCAGCGTCGCCGGATCGGGGCCGGTGGCGCTATAGAGATCGACCTGAAAGACAAGCGTATCCCGGGCAATGCCGGATTCGAGCACATAGCTAAGCGGCGTATTCGAAACCAGACCGCCGTCCCAGTAGGGCTCGCCGTCGATCATGACCGCCGGGAAACCGGGCGGCAGGGCGCCGCTGGCCATGATATGGTCCGGCGTAATCCTGCGTTCAGCATTGTCGAAATAAACGAAATTGCCTGTCCGAACGTGAACCGCACCGACGCTGAGCCGCATTTCACCGCGGTTTATACGGTCGAAATCGACCAGGTCCAGCAAGGTCTGACGCAGCGGTGCAGTGTCATAGAAGCTGGTGGCCTGAACTTCACCTGGCGGGTTGAACCAGGGCGGCAGGAACCACGGCCGGAAAAAGCCGTGAACGCCGGCAGACAGGGCCCAGGCGCCGGACATCTGGCGATAGACATAGTCGGCAATGTCGCTGACGGCAGTGGCACCGTCGCCCGGAAGGTGAACGCCCACTCTTCTCCAGAAAGCCTTCAGGGCGTCGATACGGTCTTTGGGCGCATTGCCGGCGATCAAGGCGCCGTTGATAGCGCCGATGGAGATGCCGGATACCCAGTCCGGCCGGATGCCGTGTTCGTGCAACACCTCATAGGCTCCGGCCTGGTAGGGTCCAAGCGCGCCACCGCCCTGAAGAACCAGGACCGTTTGGTCGAACGGCAGGTCTAGACGCGGATCCGAGCTTTCGAAAGACATATGACTCTCCGGGTAGCCGGAGAGTCATATTGCGCTGCAACAATCAAATTTCAATATCAGTCCACGCCGTAAACCACACAGGCCGTCGATTCCAGCCTTTGCAGCGGCGGAGTCTGGATAAACGGATTGGCCAGCGCCTTGGCTTCGAGATATTCGACGGTACCGGCCATCGCAGGTGCGGCTGGGGGCGGAGGCGGCGGAGCGGAGGCATAAGCCATGCCGCCTTTGTAAGCGACCTCGTTCGCCTGGTCATTGTGCCATTCGTCCTCGGCGCCGCGCGCCAGGATATCGGTGCGGCAGGCGCGTCCCGTCGGATCGATGACCTTGATGCCACCCAGCCTTCCTCCGGCCGCCGCCGTGCCGTCGGCGGCGCGCTTGCGGGCGTCCGTGATGGCTTCGTTATAGAGCCAGGTATTGATCTCATTCGTCGGCTGCAGATTGAAGCCGATGCCACTGGTCTGGGTGGGCGACGCGGCCAGCACCAGGGCGTAGGCGCGTTCCAGCTGCGCCATATCGCGGACCTCGATCGAGATGTTCAGCGATACCTCATAGCCGTTGATCTTGTCGCCGCGCTGGTCCTCGATGCGATTGCCGTTCTTGTCGCGGTACTGTTCGTAAAGTGTCCGCATCGAAAAGCCGGTATTGACGCGGACGGCGTCCTTGCCGAGCTTGGCCAGCGCCTGTTGCAACGCCCTGGTCTGCTGGATCGACCTGGCCTGGGCCTTCTCCGCCGAATCGTCCGTGCTCAGGAAGGTGGCCGAAAAACTGGCGCGATTGGCCGGGATTTCGGTGAAGACGTGCCCTGTCTGCGTGATGACGCCATCGCGCATCCACCACGGCGCCTTGTCGTAAAGCGCGTTCGACGCGGGTGGGTTGGCTGCGGGCGCGACCTGTGCCCGGACGGGCTTGGCCATGGCGGTTCCGGATACGCAAAGGACGGCGGCGGCCGTAAGCAATGTCAGCTTTTTCATGGGTCCCTCCCTGATGCGCGAAAAAACGCGCGTGACGCCAAGGTGTTGTGCGTCGATGTCCGATTTATGGCAGCCGCATCAGGCCCTGGCCAGGACGTAAAAATGCAATGCAAAACTTGCAGGGCGCCTGAAATATTCGCTGTCTTGCGAGTGGTTAGCGTTTTGATACGCTGCGGATGCTCTTCGAACTGAAGGCATTTCACATCGCAAAGCCATGTCAATCGACCTGACCTCACCTTCGGTGGCCTTTCCCCTCCTCCTCTTCGGCTTGCTTGTCATTGCGCTATTGGTCGTAATCGTCCTGATGATCCGCGACCTGACGGACGACGGGCTGAAGTACTCCAAACCGCTCAACCCGTACCGGAGAGCCCGCCGCAAGGCGCGCAGGGGAGACGCCAAGGCGTGCGTCGCAGTGGCCGACATGCTGGAAAAAGGCATCGGCGGCGCGCCGCACAATTACAATCTTGCCAGCTACTACCTGCATCAGGCCGCGTCCATCTTCGCCGGCAGGGCGCGGCAAGGCGACGGCTACGCCGCCTTGAAACTGGCCGAGATCTGCAATCACGGCTATACCTTTCCCCACATGTCGAAGATGGGTGACAAGGCTTATCGCGCCGCCTTGGCGATCAATGAGGCCAATGCCAGGAGTGGCGACATCAACGGCATGGCCTATGCCGGGTATCAGTACCGCTACGGACTTGGCTGCATCAGCGATTTCGACCGGGCGGCGGAGTATCTGGCGCCCGCGGCCGAGCGCGGGCACCCCTGGGCGGCGAAATGCCTGGCCGACCTGCACCTCAACGGCCTGAAGCCCCGCCCCGATCCGGTGACGGCGGCCAGGCTGGTGCGGCAGGCGGCGCTGGGTGGCGACAATGAAGCCATCGAGCGCGTCGGCGACAATTACCTGACCAATATGGGTGAGCCGCGCAGTCGGGAACAGGCTTATTTCTGGTATGCCCTGGCCGCGCGCAAGGGCCGGCGCGACGCCATGCGCAAGCTGGAAAGGCTGGAATTGACCTGGACGCCGAAACAGCTGCGCGAGTTGCAGGCACAGATGCAGGACTGGGCGCCTGCTTAAAACTGATGGAGTTTGGGGCCTGTGGCCCCAAGTTTTTTAAAACAAAGATAAAAGCCCGGCCTTTTGGGGCCGGGCTTTTATCTTTGTATCAGAAGGTTTGTGGGGTCACGGAACCCACACCCCAGAAATTTTACGCAGCCTTACGCCGCCTTGCGCAGCCGCTCGATAAAGCCCTGGATGCGGGCCTGCAAACTGTCCGTGTGTTCCGACACCAGGCCGATCGAAGACTGGACCTTGGTCACGGCGCCCGTCGTTTCACGCGCCACCTCGGCCACCGTCATCAGGCTTTGCGTCACCTGGTCAGTCCCCTGCGACGCCAGCGACACATTCTGCGAAATGCGCTGCGTCACACCCGACTGGCGCTCGACCGTATCGGCGATCACGCCGGAGATTTCATTGATCTGCTCGATGGTCGAACCGATGGCGCGGATGGCCGCTTCGGTTTCCGTCGTCGCCGCCTGAATGTCGGCGATCTGCAGGGAGATTTCCTCGGTCGCCTTGGCCGTCTGGCTGGCCAGCGACTTCACTTCGGAAGCCACGACCGCGAAGCCACGACCCGCATCGCCGGCACGCGCCGCTTCGATGGTAGCGTTTAGCGCCAGCAGGTTGGTCTGCGAAGCA
>CBIHPL010000230.1:0-5975 GCA_966212005.1 uncultured Asticcacaulis sp. | reverse complement strand
TCGGCGCCGATGGCGTCATGTGCCTGTGGGCGCGGGCGTCAGTGGCGGAAGGCTATGGCGAGCGCCTGACGCGCGCCCAACTGCCGTTCATTCCGGCGGTGCTGATCAATCCTCTGGTCGAATGTTCGACGGCGGCGGTCTATGCTGGCTTCGATGCGATGGGCCGGTTCCAGAACGTGGACGGCCCGGATTTCGCGGAGCCTGTCGGTGTTCAGGCGCTCGCCGCGGCGCTGAAGGCCACGCGCAACGACTTGGAAGCTCCTGCCATCCGCATTCAGCCTGTGATCAATGAAGTGCTGGAAGACCTTTCCACTCAGCCCGAAGCGCTATTGGCGCGTATGTCGGGGTCGGGGGCAACGTGCTTTGCCCTGTGCGCGACGACTGAGAATGCAATATTGCTGGCAAGTCGCCTGGAAACTCTGTGGCCGAATGCCTGGGTACGAGCCTGTACCTTGCGTTAGGCGGCCAGAGACGCGCGTTTGGTGCGCATAGCCTTTTCGACCTTGATATCCGGATCGTTGAGAAATTTTCCATAAGCGATGGAGTCGACAGGATAAATCGCGATTTTTCCATTGCCGTTATAGTGGGCGCCAAAGCCGTAGGACTTCGTCAGCGGCGACGCGCGCATACACGGATGGCCCTTTGAGAAGAACTCGGCGCGATGGGCGTCGCGGTGTTCGGGGCCGATGTGATTTTTCAGGCAATAGACTTCGAAATTGAAGCTGTCGAGATCAAACTCATAAGGATGTTCGCTCAAAAGGTCGTAGTGCAGGCGGGCAACGGTGCGCTCTTCGCCCTTCTGGGGCGGCACGGTGCCCATGGTGGCCGGGCTGTCGTCGGCTACGGTGATGAAGGTATTCGCGATCGTCATGCGGTGACCCCCGAATGTACTGTAAGTCCCTGAATAATAAGCTGAGGCTAACGCTTCAACGGATAAAAATACGATACGGATGCGCAAGCGTCAGCGTTCCGAGAATACGCCTTTTTGGCGAATCGTCCAGCACAGCATCAGGCACGGTATGGCAATGACGGCCGTGCCCATGAAGAAGGTCGCGTAGGCGTCAAAAAGCCCCAGAGAGGGGGTAAGCGAATCGACGATCTGGCCGGTAAATCCCTTGAGGAATTTGCCGGTCAGAGCAGCGACGCTGTACATCAGGGCATAGTGGGTCAGGGTGTGGTCGCGGCCGGTCATGCGCGTCATGAAGGCGACCAGAGCCGTCTCGGCTATGCCATTTGAGAAATTGTCTGCCACCAGCGTAAAGGCAAAGACGCCAAGCGACCCGTGCGACACCGACATCCAGGCAAAGCACAGATTGGATACCGGCCCGATCAAGGCGCCGAGAATGAACGTATTTCGCAGTCCCATGAACAGCAGGCATGAGCCACCTGCGGCTATCCCTGCCAGCGATGCCCACAGCCCCACACCGGCCCGCATGGCGGCAATGGCGTCGGAATCGATTCCCGTGTCCTGGTACATGGTTCCCGCCAGGTTGGTCAGGTAGTCGGGCAGGCGGTAAAGCGCCAGGGTCAGCAGGATCAGCCCCGCCGTGCCCTTATGTTCATTGAAGAAGCTGACGAACGGATCGACGATGATCGCCTTGAATGAACGCGCCTGTGCTTTCAGGTGCGTCTCTATTTCGGTGCGATGGGCGAACAGGGTGGCGGCTGCGCCGATGATCAGCAGGGCGGCGATGCCGGTATAGGCGAACGGCCAGCCGGCGCGCTTCGAAATCACCAGAATGAGCGAGTCTGTCACCAGGATGCCGGCACGAAAACCGAAGGCGTAGAGGCTGGGGTTGAGGGCTTGTGTCGCTTCGTCGGTGGTCTGTTCGACGCGCCAGGCGTCGACGGCGATTTCCTGGGAGGCGGCGGCAAAGGCCACAAACACGGCGGCCGTCAAGAAAGCGGTCAGATGCTTCGGGCCGATCATGGCCATGGCGATCAGGCCCGCGGCGATACCGATCTGGCTCAGCAGCATCCACGACCGGCGCTGCCCAAGCCATCCATACAGCAAGGGCAGGCGCACCTTGTCCATCCACGGCGCCCAAACGAACTTGAAACCGTAGAGCAGGCTGACCCAGCCGGTAAAACCGATGATTGTCAGGGTGATATGTTCGGCTCTTAACCAGAAGGCCAAGGTACCGCCGACCAGCAGAAAGGGCAGGGCGCACGAAAATCCGAGCCCGAGCAGGATCCACGACTGCGGATCGCGCAGCGCGTCCGCGACGTGGCGCAGGCGAGTTTTGAGGCTCGGTTTGACATCGGCATCGACCATGGCGGGCATCACATCCGATTCTTGTCCTCAGGCACAGGCTTTGTTTGAAATTACAGCCATTTGGGCTTGCGGGGGCAGGCGGGCGTCAGTATGGTCCGGGCCAAATTTTCGGGCATATTTCTGGCTATGGCTTCACAAGAACCCCTATCGTTTCAGGACCTGATCCTGACGCTTCACAACTACTGGTCCGAACAGGGCTGCGTCATCCTCCAGCCTTACGATATCGAGGTCGGCGCCGGTACGCTGCATCCGGCGACGGTCCTGCGCGCACTGGGCCGCAAGCCGTGGAAGTGCGCCTATGTCCAGCCGTCACGCCGCCCGGTCGATGGCCGCTATGGCGAAAACCCGAACCGCCTCCAGCACTATTATCAGTACCAGGTCATCCTGAAGCCCAATCCGGAAAACCTTCAGGAGCTGTATCTCGGCTCGTTGAAAGCCATCGGGCTCGACACCTCGCTGCACGATATTCGCTTTGTCGAAGACGACTGGGAAAACCCGACGGTCGGCGCCTGGGGCCTTGGCTGGGAAGTGTGGTGCGACGGTATGGAAGTCACCCAGTACACCTACTTCCAGGGCGTCGGCGGCATCGAGGTCGACGTCGTCTCGGGCGAGCTGACCTACGGGCTGGAGCGTCTGTGCATGTACCTCCAGAATGTCGACAACGTCTACGATCTGAAGTTCAACAAGGACGGCGTCAAATACGGCGACGTCTTCCTGGAGAACGAGCGCCAGCAGTCGGCCGCCAACTTTACCGGTTACGACGTCGATGGTCTGAAGCGCCGTTTCGAGGATATGGAACGCGAAGTGTCGCGCCTGTTGGGCATGACCGGACCGCAGGGCCAGGCCCTGGTCCTGCCGGCCTATGACCATGTGCTCAAGGCTTCGCACCTGTTCAATCTGATGGACGCCCGCGGCGCCATCGCCGTCGCCGAACGGCAATCCTATATCGGCCGTATCCGCGACCTCTGTAAGGCCTGTGCCCAGGAATGGGCGCGCCAGGAAGAGGAGCGCATGCCCTCAAACAACGAAGTGGTAGGGCAATAAAAAGATGCCACAATTGCTTATTGAACTGCAATCCGAAGAAATCCCCGCCCGCATGCAACTGGGGGCGGCGCGCGATTTCGAGCGCCTGTTCGGCGCCAAGCTGACCGCCTCAGGCCTGACCTTTGAGGCCATCAAGGCCTATGTCGGTCCGCGCCGCCTGGCCCTGGTGGTTGACGGCCTGCCTGTCGAGACGGCTGCCGTCACCGAAGAGGTCAAGGGCCCGAAAGAGGGCGCCCCGGAACAGGCCATGGCGGGTTTTCTGCGCAAGGTCGGCCTGACGCAGGATCAACTGACGCTGGAAAACGGCGTGTGGCTGGCGCGGATCGAAAAGCCGGGCCGCAAGACCGTTGACAGCCTCGGCGGCATGCTGATGGACGTTATCCTCGGCTTCCCGTGGCCGAAGTCGATGCGGTCGGGCACGTCGAGCTTCCGCTGGGTGCGGCCGCTGAAGCGCATCCTGTTTCTGTTCGACGGGCAGGTCATTCCATTCGAACTGGAAGGTCTGGTTGCCGGCAACCGGACGGTCGGTCACCGCTATCTCAGCTCGGGAGAGCCATTCGCCGTCAGCGATTTCGCCAGCTATCAGAAGGGCTTGGCGGACAATTCTGTCATCCTGGATCATTCTGAACGCCAGGCGGTCATTCTGGAAAAGGCACGCGCCGTTTGCGAGGCCGCCGGCTGTGAGTTGATCGAAGATCAAGGGCTTCTGGAAGAGGTTGCCGGCCTGAACGAATGGCCTGTGCCGATCCTCGGCGACATGGATCCGCGTTTCCTGACACTGCCGCCTGAGGTCATCAAGACTTCGATGCGGACGCACCAGAAGTACTTTGCGGTCCGTGATAAATCGACGGGCAAGATGGCGGCGCATTTCGTTATCGTCGCCAACACGAGGGCGGTCGACGGCGGCGAAGAGATCAAGCGCGGCAACGCCAAGGTGCTGTCGGCGCGTCTGTCGGACGGTGTCTTCTTCTGGACCGAGGACAACAAGGCCGGCAATTTCGATGGCTGGCTGGAACGCCTGAAGGGCACCACCTTCCACGTCAAGCTGGGCACCATGGCGCAGCGCGTCGAGCGCATTGCGGCTTTGGCAAAATATATCGCTCCGCTGCTGAAGGCCGATCCGGCCGTGGCAGGCGAAGCCGCGCGCCTGGCCAAGGCGGATCTGGCGTCGAAGATGGTCGGGGAATTCCCGGAACTTCAAGGGGTTATGGGCGGCTATTACGCCGATGCCGCAAAGCTGCCGGCCGATATCGCCGATGCCATCCGTGAGCACTACAAGCCGCAGGGGCCGGGCGATACGGTACCTACGGGTGCGGTCAGCGCTACGGTCGCTTTGGCTGACAAGATCGATACGCTGGTTGGCTTCTTCGCCATCGACGAAAAACCGACGGGGTCGAAAGACCCTTATGCTCTGCGCCGTTCGGCGCTCGGCATCCTGCGTATCCTGCGCGAACACAATGTCCGACTGTCGCTGAATGCCCTGGTCGAAGCGTGGTTCGCCAATGTCGGCTCGGGGCCGCAAGGCGTGCGTCAGGCCGCTGACGTCACTGCGGAAATCCTCGACTTCTTCACCGACCGCCTGAAGGTGCAACTACGCGAAGACGGCCGCAATCACGAAGTCATCGACGCTGTCCTGGCCAACAAGGACGACGACATGGTCCGCGTGGTTGGCCGTATCGACGCGCTCGATCGCGTATTGCAGTTACCCCAGGGCCAGGACGCTTTGGCGGCGCACAAGCGCGCGGCCAATATTCTGGCTGCCGAAGCCAAGAAGGGCGCCTTGCCGCAAGGTGAGGCCGAGGTCCTGCCCGGCGCGCCGGATGTCGAACTGGCCTTGATTCAGCAGTTGAAAACACAAAAAGGCGTGATCGAAAATCTGCTTAATGCAGAAAATGTATATGAGGCCTTGCTAAGCCTTGCTGCATTGCGGCAAAATGTCGATGCATTCCTCGACGGGGTTCTGGTCAATGCGGACGATTCGGCTGTGAGGGCCAATCGCCTCAAGATCCTTGCCCAGGTCTGTGCTCTATCCGCACCAGTCGCGGACCTGAGCCGTATTGCGTGAGTAAAAGCTAGTCATGCCCTAAGTGCCCGGGCGTGAAGTAATCGAAAACTTATAAACAAAACACCTAGTTTTCGACCAAGCGTATCAAAACCAAAAACGCTGTCAGTGAAGAGGGAAAGTTTCATGACAAAGCACTGGGTCTATGCCTTCCAGGCGGGGAAGGCCGATGGCGATGCCACAATGAAGGAGCTGCTGGGCGGCAAGGGCGCGAATCTCGCTGAGATGTCGTCGCTGAACCTGCCCGTTCCTGCCGGTTTCACCATAACGACCGAAGCCTGCGTCCACTATTTTCGCAACAATTCTCAGCTGCCCGAGGGCCTGATCGACGAGGTCGAGACCAGCCTGGCCGAGCTTGAACGCGTGACCGGCAAGGGCTTCGGCGACGTCAGGAACCCGTTGCTTGTTTCCGTGCGTTCCGGCGCGCGCGCCTCCATGCCCGGCATGATGGACACGGTCCTTAATCTTGGCCTGAATGACGCCACGGTCGATGGCCTGGCCGAGCTGACCGGCGACCGGCGCTTTGCGCTCGACTGCTACCGTCGCGTTATAAACAAGTATTAGAACCGCGGGCAGAACCGAGCCCCACACACG
>CBIHPL010000229.1:0-6003 GCA_966212005.1 uncultured Asticcacaulis sp. | reverse complement strand
ATTGCCGGCGAAGTGCGCAAACTGGACGCCCTGCTGGGCCCGGACCTTGATGAGCCACCGCCGCCGCCCGATGATTCGACGATGCGCGAAAAGGGCGGGCGTATGGCCAACAAGGCGGCGGTTGGCGCCGTGCGCGGGGCAACTCGCAGCATCATTCCGTTCCGCGGCCTGATCCGTCAGATGACGGGCGCCGAGAAGCACCAGAAACTTGTGGATGAAGCCATCCAGGCCGGCAAGTCGCGCCGGGCCTATCTCAAGGGTGTCGGCATGAACAAGAATTGCGCGCCGCCAGCCGCGCCGTCATGGTTCACGCCGAGGGTCTATATCGACACGTACGAAAAGGCACCTGTCCAGGCCACCACCAAGAAAAAACGGCCGACCGGCCGCAGAGGCGGTAGAAAATAGTCGCAGCGGCTCGGAACCAAGCCGGGCCGCTTTTTTTATGAGTTGGTCCAGCGGCCGAGCAGATCACGCCGCAGGCTGGAGAAGCTTCCGTCAGCGATGGCCGCGCGCATTCGGATCATCAGCGCCTGGAAAAACGCGATATTGTGCCAGGATAGCAGGACCTGACCGAGAATCTCCTCGGCGCGGACCAGATGGTGCAGGTAGGCCTTGGAATAGTCGCGGCTGGCCGGGCAATCGCTGGTCGGATCGAGTGGGCTGTCGTCCTCGGCAAAGCGGGCGTTTTTCATGTTGATCGGCCCGTCCCAGGTCCACACCTGGCCATGGCGGCCCGATCGCGTCGGCAGGACGCAGTCGAACATATCGACGCCGCGTGCCACGCCTTCCAGCAGGTCTATGGGCTTGCCGACGCCCATAAGGTAGCGCGGCCGCTCCCACGGCAGGAGTGGGGTGCAGAAATCGAGCGTATCGCACATGGTCTGGTGGCCTTCGCCGACCGCCAGCCCGCCGATGGCATAGCCGTCAAAGCCAATATCGAGCAGGCGATCGGTCGATTCGCGCCGCAACTGCTCGAAAGTCGAGCCTTGCTGGATGCCGAACAAGGCCTGGCTCTCACGTGTCCCAAAAGCATTCCTGGACCGTTGGCCCCAGCGTGCAGACAGTTGCAGTGCCTGCTGCGCGCGGCGTTCGTCGGCCGGGTAGGAGACGCACTCATCGAGTTGCATGACGATGTCCGAACCCAGCAGGTCGGCCTGGATTTCGATGGAGCGTTCCGGCGACAGGACGTGCTTTGAACCATCGATATGGCTTGAGAAGGTGACGGCGTCTTCCTTGACCTTGGAAATCTTCGACAGGCTCATGACCTGGAAGCCGCCGGAATCTGTCAGAATCGGCCCCTCCCAGCCCATGAACTTGTGCAGGCCACCCAAACGTTTGACGCGCTCCGGACCCGGGCGCAGCATCAGATGGTAGGTATTGCCGAGGATGATCTTGGCGTGGGACTGTCGCACCATGTCGAGCGTCAGCGCCTTGACGGTCGCCGCCGTGCCGACCGGCATGAAGATGGGAGTCGGAATATCGCCGCGCGGTGTCCTGAGCACGCCGGTGCGCGCCTGGCCGTCATGGGCATGGATTTCGAAGGGAAAAGCACTCATGGGCGGCTCAATAGCGGCAACCGTGGAGGAGGTAAAGGCGGGGATGATCTTATATTCCTTGACAGGAATATTCCTTTGTGGGAATATAAATTCATGATCGAGACCTTTACCGCCCTTTCCGAACCCAATCGGCTGCGTATCGTCGAACTGCTGCGCGATGGCCCGCAAGCCGTTGGCGCGATTGCCGATGCCTTGGGGTTAAATCAGCCGCAGGTGTCCAAGCATCTGAATGCATTGAAGAAGGCGCGACTGGTCGAGGTCGAGGCAAGGGCGCAACAGCGACTCTACCGGCTGGATGCGCAAGGGTTGCAACTGATCGACCAGTGGCTGGACCGTTATCGCCGCATCTGGACTGATCGCCTGGATCAACTGGACGACGTCATCGCCGATATGACGCGCAAACAAGAGGAGTGACCGAAATGAATACGACCGATATGACCACCGAAGGCGAGGATACGATCGTCATCTCGCGCACCTTCAACGCAGCCCCACGCGTTGTTTTCGAAGCCTGGACCCATGCGGATTTCGTGAAGACGTGGTGGGCGCCGAAGGCTCTGGGGGCGCGGATGGTGTCGGTTGAGGCCGATGTCCGTGAAGGCGGCGGCTATCGCTATGTTCTGCAATCGGGCGACCAGCCGCCCTTTGCATTTTCCGGCAAGTATATCGAGGTCGTGACGCCGTCGCGGCTGGTCTACACCCAGGCCTTCGAGCCGATGGCCGATGCTGGGTACGCTACGATTACAGTGACGTTTGAACCTGTCGGCGCCAGCCAGACGCGGATGGTGTCGCATGAGCGCTATCCGACGGCTGAGGTGCGCGAAATGGTGCTGGCGTCTGGCATGGAAAAGGGCATGCGCATTACCATGGATCAGCTGGATGATCTGGTTGGCGAGCTTCAGGCGGCGGGGGAGTAAGAGGGCAAGCCGTAGGGTTTAACCACGAACCACACGAACAAGCACGAACTTCATATTTAGAAACTGACTATGTGCGTTGGGGACTCATTTAATGACGTCGCGAAGCGCGAGAGGAGCAAACACGCGCTGAACCGTTCGTGTTTGTTCGTGTGGTTCGTGGTTATTCTTTCTGCACAATCGACTATAAGGCGCGCATGACTGCACAGATCGCTCCATTTTACGCCATCGAAATCAGCCGCCTGGCGCATGCGCTCAAGGCGCAGGGGCGGTCGATCATTCATATGGAATTCGGCCAGCCTTCAACCGGCGCGCCGAAAGCCGCGATCGCCGAGGCGCACCGCATCCTCGACAGCGACGGCATGGGATACTGGGAAAGCACGGCACTGAAAGAACGGCTGGCGAAGCTCTATCTCGATAATTACGGCGTAACCGTTGCGCCTGAGCGCTTTATCCTGACCTGTGGTGCATCGCCGGCCCTGGTTTTGGCGTTGACGTCGAGCTTCGTGCCGGGTGCGCGCGTGGCCTTGGCGCGGCCGGGCTATGTCGCTTATCGCAACAATCTCAAAGCCTTGCACATGGAGGCCGTCGAAATCCCGTGCGGCGCCGAGGTCGGGTTTCAACTGACCGCGAAGGCGTTAGCTGCGCTCGATGCAGCGCCCGACGGTGTAATTATCGCCAGCCCGGCCAATCCGACCGGAACATTGATCGCTCCGGAAGAGTTGAAGGCGATCGCCGAGGTCTGCCGGGCACGCAATATCCGCATCATTTCCGACGAGATCTATCACGGCCTGACCTATGATCAGCCGGCGCGCTCGATGCTGGAATATGCGCCGGACGCCATCGTTGTTAGCAGTTTCTCCAAATATTTCAGCATGGTCGGTTGGCGTCTGGGCTGGTTGCTGGTGCCGCAAGCGCAACTGGAAACCGCACGCGCCTATGTCGGCAATCTGTTCCTGACCGCGCCATCGCTCAGCCAGCACGCCGGTCTGGTGGCGCTCGACAGCCGCGATGAACTGGAAGGCCATGTCGAAACCTATCGCCGGAACCGGCAATTGCTGCTCGATGCCTTGCCGGGCCTAGGCTTGAACCGTATCGCGCCGCCGGACGGCGCCTTCTATATCTATGCCGATATCGGCCACCTGACCGATGACAGCCTCAGCTTCTGCAAGGCGTTGCTGGAGGAAACGGGCGTGGCGACGGCGCCCGGCATCGATTTCGATCCGGTTGAAGGCCACCGCTTTATCCGCTTCAGCTTTGCCGTCTCGACGCCGGAGATAGAAGAGGCGATAAGACGCATCACACCCGTATTTACCCGCGCGACGCGTTCGTAAGCAGGCAGGCGTCGCCGTAGGAAAAGAAGCGATAGTGGTCGCTGACCGCATGGCCATAGGCTGCCTTCATGGTTTCCGTGCCGGCAAAGGCGCAGACCAGCATGAACAGGGTCGATTTCGGCAGGTGGAAGTTGGTCAGCAGCATGTCGGCTGAACGCACCACAACGCCGGGCGTGATGAAGATGGACGTTTCGGCCGAAAACGGGTGAATGGCGCCTTGCAAGTCACAAGCGCTTTCCAGGAGCCGCAGCGAAGTCGTGCCGACGCAGACGATCCGCCCGCCGGCAGCGCGAACAGCGTTGATCCGTGCGGCTGAATCTTCGCTCACAACGCCGAATTCGGCATGCATGACGTGGTCTTTCGTGTCCTCGACCTTGACCGGCAGGAAGGTGCCGGCGCCGACGTGCAGGGTTATGCGCTCTATACCAACCCCTTTATCTTCAAGGGTTTTTAACAGGTTTGGCGTGAAATGAAGGCCTGCCGTGGGGGCGGCGACCGAGCCTTCCTCACGGGCGAACATCGTCTGGTAGTCGCGCTTGTCCTGATCATCTTCTTTGCGCTTTGAGCGGATGTAGGGCGGCAAGGGCATGGCGCCGACGGAATGCAGGTGACCGATCATGTCTTGCGGTTCGCAAGCGAAGTTCAGTGTGTAGATCCCGTTTTCGCCCTTGGTCAGCACATCGGCTTGCAGAACGAAATCGGAGTTTTCGTTACTTTTGAATTGCAACTGATCTCCCGGCTTGACGCGCCGTCCGGGCTTTAGAAATGCCTGCCAGCCCGTTCCTCCAACGGGTTTGATCAGTGTTGCTTCGACTTGCACTTCGCCATCGATCCGGCGGCGTATGCCATTGAGCTGCACCGGCAGAACGCGTGTATCATTAACCACCAGCAGGTCGCCGGCCATCAGGAAATCCGGAATATCGCGGACGTGGTTATCGGTCCATTGTCCGGCGTCGACCCGCAGCAGGCGGGCGCTTTCGCGCGGTTCGGCGGGACGGAGCGCGATGCGGTCTTCGGGCAGGTCGAAATCGAAATCGGAAATAAGCATGCCGTCTCAAACGCTGAAACCTGGATCAGGTCAAGCATTTCACCATTAACCGCGGCGCGATTTCAGCCAGTCGAGCGCCTCATCGAAGGTGCCGAAGATATCGATCTCGCGTTCGGGAAACTGTTCGCGGTAAAAGGACAGGCGGGCGCGGAAGAGGGGATCGGTGCTTACAATGGCGGTGCGCGTACCGGCGTCGCGCCCGGCGGCGGCTTCGCGCCAGGTCGCGCCAAAGGCGGCCAGTTCGCCGCCCATCGATGCGCCATCGAACCGCCTGAGGTCAAGCAGATGATCGTACGCAAAGGCCTCGGGCGTCTCCAGGATGGCGGTCAGGCTGGTGACGCCGATCTCGGTGCCACTGAGATCGCCCTTTGGGCGCACCAGGATGTGACCCTCTTCCGGGAAGATCGAGATGTTGAGGTGCGCATGCGCCATCTCTGCGGTTACGCGACCGGTACGCCGGGATCGTCGCTCCTGGCGGCGGCGCGCTGCGACAGGATCCAGTCCACGCCTTCGTCCATGCGGGCAAAGCCTTTGAGCACGCGGTGCGGGAAGGCGGCCTGGCTGAGGCTGAGGCGGGCGTGAACCAGCGAATCCTCGCTGACGACGGCGATCAGCTTACCTGCGTCGCGGCCTTGCGCGAACTGGCTCCAGCGCTGTCCCAGTTCTTCGATTTCGGTGGTCAGGATCGTGCCTTCATGACGGCGCTGGTCGACGATCGTGTCGTATTCCCAGGGCGCGGTCATTTGCGCCAGTTGTTGCAGGACGCTTTCATTGACCTCGTCGCCATCGATGCTGCCGATATAGCGCAGCGTGAAAATCTTGTTGGCTTCGTCGACCGAAAGGGTCATGCGCGAGCGGGTCATTGGCGGGTCCGTTTTAATTCGGAACGTTTGTCAAACTTATGATGTATCAGTAACGGCTTAAGGTTTTGTTGCTTGAAATGAGAGTGTAGCACCGAGCGTTACAGAACGCAAAAACGCGCCGGACCGACGGGGTCCAGCGCGCTTGATGTATAGCAGGATACCGGTGAACCTATGCTTCGACGTCGGCGGCGACGCGCATGGTGACGATCTTGCCCGGTTCACGTGGCGGTTCCCCCTTGGGCAGGGCATCGACATTTTCCATGCCGTCTGTGACTTCGCCCCAGACGGTGT
>CBIHPL010000228.1:0-6005 GCA_966212005.1 uncultured Asticcacaulis sp. | reverse complement strand
CAGGACCTTTTTCTGCGACGCGGTCTTGTCGGCATAGCCGGAATAGGCGTGGCGCGCGTCATGGGCGATGTGGCCGATGGCCTCGCCGATTTCGCCGGGTTTGCATTCGATACACAGGCCGTTCTGGCCGCGCACCGGCATTTCGCTTTCGATGTCGAACTGGACCAGGCGGACATTGAACTTGTTGCGCAGGATGCGCGGCACCCGGGCGATGGCGCCTGAGTGCCCATCGAGATTGAACAGCGACACATTGCCTTCGGTCGAGCCATAGAATTCCAGCACATCGGGAATCTTGAAGCGCGTCTTGAACTGGTCCCAGACCTCGGGCCGCATGCCGTTGCCGAACGCCATGCGCACCTTGTGCTTGCGTTCGTCGTCGGGATTGGGGGCAGGGGGAGAGTTGACAAGATAGCGGCAGAGTTCGCCGATATAGACGATGTGGGTCACGCCCTGCTGGCGGACGTCGCTCCAGAACTGGCTGGCGGAGAACTTGCCGCGTTTCATCGGGGCGGCCCCGGCCGCACACAGGCCGCCGGTAGCGTGATAGAGGGGCAGGACGCAATAGACGCGATCGCCGGGCGTCATCTTTGTCAGCCCGGCAAAGGCCTTCATGTAGAGTTGCGCGCGCGCATTGGAGATCTTGGCTGCCTTCGGCAGGCCGGTCGTTCCGGAAGTATATATATAAAGCGCGGTCGACGAGGCCTTCAGTTCCGCGCGTGGCGTCCGGTCGGGGCGGACCGTCGATACGCCCTTGATGGCGGCGTCCAGGCTGCGGCAATCCTCGGTTTCCCGTTCGCGCGGCAGGTCCAGCACCCACAGGGCCTGAAAGCGCTCGATCTGGGATTCGATTTCCACGAAGCACGGCATGGTCGTCAGGTCGACCAGGGTCAGTGACGCCATCGAAATATTGAGGCAGTGCGCCAGGCCCTTGCCGGTCAGTGAGTTGTTGATCAGGGCGGTGACGACGCCGATCTTGTTCATGCCCAGCCAGATCGCCAGGTATTCCAGACGGTTGGGCATGAACAGGGCCACCGTGTCGCCGGGCTTCAGGCCACGCTGGCGGCCCCAGTGGGCATAGCGGTTGGCCATAACGTCGAGTTGCTGATAGGTCAGGCTCTTGCCTTCGAAGATCAGCGCGGTCTGCGTCGGCCACTGGTCGGCGGCGTGCTCGAAATCGTCGCAGACGAGATTGTGGGAATCGGGATTGACGCTGCGTATGCGGCGGAGAATCCGCAGCAGGCGTGTCATGAAGGTGGCGTCGCGCCTGATATTGCCGATGAAACCCATCCGCCGGTTCGCTCCCGTTGAGGCCCTTTGGTTCGCCTCGAATCTACAGCCGAATCATTACAGCCAAACCCTCAAAAAGCTGTGAATCGGTGTTTTTTTAAGGCATTTGTTTACGCAGGCGTGGGGGAAACCGGCCCTTGCCAGGGTCCGGTGAAACCTGATAACAGGCGCTGATCTGTTTTATGGAGTGTCCCTTGACCGTCGCCGAAGCCCTTGAAAACATCTATGCCTCGCTTGCCGACGACAATGCCGAGATCGATACGCACATCAAGGCGCTCAAGGCGCTCAAGGCGGCTCTGGCGGCCGAAGGCCTCAAGGAAGCCTCGGTGCAGCCATCTCGGCTGGCGCAGAACAACCGCGCGGGCCGTAAGACGATGCAGTCCTATTTCCGCAAGCGCGGTGTCACAGTTACCTTTTCAGAAGATTAAGGCTTGGGATAAAGTCTTCGAGGCCAATTGTGACAATCCCGTGAAACTTTCGGCCAAGTCACGCAAAGCCCTTTTTGCCAACATAATTTTTGCCTATAAGTCCGCGCGGCGTGTTCAGTTCCCGGATGATCCGACGGCTTGTCATGCCTGACGCATTGCGCAAGACTTGCGCGTTAGTCTGTTGCTGATTCTCCACCGGCGGTTGGCCGGATGCGACGCGGATGTGAGGTAAGAATGAAAAACCCCCTGTCTTTCGCTTTGACGGCCATGGCTGTGTCGATGATGACGTGGGCGACCAATGCCTCCGCCCAGGCCGCCGGCCCGGCCGGCTCGTCGCCGATTACCGGTGCGGTCGACTGGATTCAGCAAACCCTGCTGGGACGCGTGGCCACGACGGTCGCGGTCATCGCGGTGGCGGCGGTCGGCTTCATGATGCTGACGGGCCGGATGAACTGGCGTTACGGCGCGACGGTCATTGTGGGCGTCTTTATCCTGTTCGGCGCGGCGACGATTGTCGGCGGCATCCAGGCCATGGCGCACTAGATACATGACGGACCTCGTCAAATCCCCGGTGTTCAAGGCGCTGACCCAGCCACAGATGTTTGCCGGCGTGACCTACAGCTACTTCATCATCAATGCGGTGGTGACAACTGAAGTCTTTCTGGTGACACGCTCCTTCTGGGCCTTTGCCGTTTCGCTTGTCATTCACGTCATCGGCTATCTGGCGTGTCTGCGCGAGCCGCGCGTCTTCGACCTTTGGATGACCAAGGTGCAGCGTTGTCCCCGCATCAAGAACTGGCGCTACTGGCGCTGCAATTCCTACCTCCCATAAGTATTTGAGACATGGCTGACGATAGCAAGGGATTGGGTGGTTTTGCGGGCTGGGCCAGGAAGGAGCAGCGTGTCGGCGACCGGCTGCCCTACGACCATTTTCTCGACGACCACACGATCGTGCTGCGGGACGGCAGCCTGATGCAGTCGCTCTATCTCGAAGGCTTTGCGTTCGAGACGGCCGACACCGAAGAGGTCAATCACCGTCAGTTCATCCGGGCGGCTGCCCTGCGCGCCATCGGGTCGTCGCGGTTTGTCCTCTATCACCACATCATCCGCCGCAAGGTCAGTGTCGGCCTCAATGCCAGCTATGACGATCCGGTATGCGGCCTCATCCAGTCGCGCTGGCAGGACAAGCTGTCGTCGCGGCAGCTGTTCGTCAACGACCTGTTCATCACCGTTGTCCGCCGCAATCCCAAGGGCAAGGTCGGTCTCGCCGAAAGGCTGGCCGACATGTTCGGCAAGGGACTGGGCGACAATGCTCTGGCTGCCACCCAGGCGCGCGACCACAAGGAATTGCAGGCCGCGTCCGAAGCCCTGCTGGCGGCGCTCCAGTCCTATGGACCGCGTCTTCTCGGCGCCTACGAAACCCAGAACGGCCGCTGTTCGGAACTGCTTGAACTCTTGTCAGCCATCTATAACGGCGAGATGCGTCCGGTCCTGCGCACCCATGAGGATATCGGTCACTATCTGCCCTATCGCCGCTGCAGTTTCGGCCTGGAATCGCTTGAGCAGGCGTCGCTGGGGGAGGGCAAGGACTACGCTTCGATCCTGTCGCTGAAGGATTATCCGCCCAACGCCACGCCCGGCATGGTCGATGCTCTTCTGCGCCTGCCCTATGAGATGACGCTGACCGAGAGCTTCGGCTTCGTCGACCGCCAGATCGGCCTGGAGCGCATAAACCTCGCGCTCCGCCGCATGCGCGCCGCCGACGAGGAGGCGCTCAGTTTGCGTGCCGGACTGATGTCGGCCAAGGACGATCTGTCGACGGGCGTCCTTGGGCTGGGCGAGCACCATATGAGCCTGCTGGTCCGTGCCAAGTCCCTTGAGGCGCTGGATCCGGCGACCGCGCAGTGCCTGGCGGCCCTTGCCGACCTCGGCGCCGTGGCGGTGCGAGAGGACGTCAATCTCGAGCCGGCCTTCTGGGCGCAGTTCCCCGGCAACGAAGCCTATATCGCCCGCAAGGCCCTGATCTCGACCTCCGCCTATGCCAGCTTTGCGTCCCTTCATGGGTTCCCGATCGGCCAGCCGGAAGGCAATCACTGGGGGCAGGCGGTCACGGTCTTCGAGACCTCGTCGGCGACGCCGTACTATTTCAACTTCCACAAGGCCGATCTCGGCAACTTCACCGTCATCGGGCCCTCGGGTTCGGGGAAGACGGTGGTGCTCAACTTCCTGGCCGCCCAGGCGCAGAAGTTCAAGCCGCGCACCGTGCTGTTCGACAAGGACCGCGGCGCCGAAATCTTCATTCGCGGCATCGGCGGCCACTATGCGACCCTGCGGCCGGGCGAGCCCACCGGTTTCAATCCGCTTCAGCTGGCCGACAATCCGGGCAACCGCGCCTTCCTGCGCACCCTGATCGCGCAGCTGTTGAGCCGTCCGGACCTGCCGCTCAACTCCGAGGAAGAGGCGATCATCACCGAAGCGGTGGATGCCAATTTCGAGCAGGAACCGCGCTACCGCCGGCTGCGCTATTTCCGCGAACTGCTGGGCGGCGTCCGCCGGCCGACGCATGGCGACCTGGCGACGCGGCTTAATCCGTGGGTGGGCGACGGCGAGCATGCCTGGCTGTTCGACAACGAGGTCGATGCCCTCGACATGAGTGCGCGGACCCTCGGCTTCGACATGACCCTGCTGCTCAATGAGCCGGTCCTTCGCACGCCCTGCATGATGTACCTGTTCCAGCGCGTCGAGGAACGGCTGGACGGCACGCCGACCGTCATCATCATCGATGAGGGCTGGAAGGCGCTTGACGATGAAATCTTTGCCGCGGCCATCCGCAACTGGATGAAGACGCTGCGCAAGCGTAACGCCATACTGGGTTTCGGCACGCAGTCGGCGCGTGACGCTCTCGACAGCCGCATTTCGACGGCAATCATCGAACAGTCGGCGACGCAGATATTCATGCCCAATCCGCGCGCCCAGGCCGAGGACTATGTCGACGGCTTCGGCCTGACCCTGCATGAACTGGACCTGATCCGGGCGCTTCCGGCGTCATCGCGCGCCTTCCTGGTCAAGCACGGCAACCACAGTGTCGTCGCGCGGCTGGACCTGTCGACCATGCCCGACGTCCTGACCGTATTGTCGGGACGCGAATCGACCGTTCGCCAGCTCGATGAACTGCGCGCGCAACTGGGTGATGAGCCCCATGCCTGGTGGGAGGCCCTCACTGGCACGCCCTATCCGGATACCACGACGCGTCGGTCCAGGCTCCGTAAGGGAGCCGAGTAATGATGCTGCAAGCGGCGCCCTGTCCCCAGATCACCCTCGTCGGCGAGGTCAGCGTCTCGCAGTCGCTGGCGACGATGGACTGCCGCATCATCCAGGCGGTCGAGGTCGGGTACAACCGCCTGTTCGGTTTCGGGGGCGCCTTCAGCAATGTCCTGTTCGGCCTGCTGACCATCTATGTCGTCATCCTCGGCTACGGCTTCATGACCGGCCGGACGCAACTGACTGTGCCGGCATTGTCGCCGCGCATCATTTCCATGGTCCTGGTCCTCACCTTTGTCACCGCCTGGCCGGCCTATCACGCCATCTTCTATGGCCTGCTGATGAACGGCCCGGACGAGGTCGCCGCGGCCCTGCTTGGGCAAAAAGGCAGTGCCGTGATGAACTTCGCTCAGGCGCTCGATGGACTGTTCGTGCGCTTTGCCGACATCGCCCAGACGCTCGACAACAATGGGCAGACGGTCACGACCATACCGGGCCAGCCGAATCCCACGGCCGCCAACATGCTGGCGCCCAAGCCCATGCCGGTGACTTTGTTCTGGCTGTCCGGCCTGTTCCTTTTGTGCTCGACCCTGGGCGTGCTGATCCTGACGCGCATGGTGCTTTACCTGCTGCTGATCCTCGGGCCGGTCTTTATCCTGTTCGGCTTGTTTCCCCAGACGCGCGGCCTGTTCAACGGCTGGATCCGCACCAGCCTCATCTTTGCGCTTGCCCCGCTTCTGACGGTCCTGGGAGGCACGGCGGCCCTGACCCTGTTCATTCCGCTGATCGAAAGCATCGGCGCCGATCCGCAACGCGCCGTTCAGGCCGTGCAGCCCATGGTCATCCTGTTCATGGGTTCGCTGATCTATTGCGCCTTCCTGTTCACCCTGATGTGGGTGGCGGCCAATCTGGTCAAGGACTGGCAGGCGGCCCTGCGCGACAAGCCGGGAGCCTCGGCGCCGTCCGCTCAGTTGGCAGGAACCGGCAGTCTGCAGCCTGTGCAGTCATCGCCCGTGCTTCAGTCCCTGA
>CBIHPL010000227.1:0-6063 GCA_966212005.1 uncultured Asticcacaulis sp. | reverse complement strand
CATTTTTTCGCGCTGTGCGCAGCGGCCAGTCGGCCTTGCCTCGGCTTTCAGCCTCGGAGTGTCGGCTCCGACGATGTCATCCTACATCATCTCGTCTTGCTTTTGCTTCGTCGACGAGAACAGCTTTTTCAGGAATTCCGTCACGCCATGGCGTTTGGCCTTGCGCGAAACCGCGTCTTCACTGACGAGCCAGGCGATCTGCACGACGCGGCGTTCCCCTTCGAACGGCTTGTGGCCATGCCAGGAATTGTCAAGACGCGGAAAGGCGATGAAGTGGCCGTAGCCCGGATTGACTTCCTGCGTGCCGGGACCATCCTGATCCGGGCCTTCGAGGAAGCGCAGGTTCCCCCCGCTCGCGCCTTCACGATTAAGATAGATCAGCGCCGACGCCAGTTTGTCGGCGCCGTCGGTATGCGGACGGCCGTCCTTCAGGGCCGACCATTTGCGCACGGTCACCCAGGTCGGTTTGCCGGTGAGGTCAACGCTCAGCTTTTCGCCCACTGCCTTCGCGAATTCCGGCCCGCGCACCTCTGCCAGCAGAGCCTTGAACGCCGGTCCCATCGAGAAGTCTTCGGGCCGCATGAAGCCGGTCTTGTTGATCTGGGGAAAGTCGCGTTCGATCTCGTCCTGGGCTTCGGGGGGAAGGATGCCTTCGCCGATCAGGTTGCGAAATGGATAGTCGGAAGCCGGTGTGGAGGCGATGGCGTCATAACGCAGCATGGATGGGCACTCTCAAAAGCAATTTGGCAAAAGCAATTTGGTCCAATATAGCACGCGCCGCCGTGACCGCCAGATGCCGTGTATGCCAGATGCTGCGCATGAGCCTGCACCAACGGTTCGCAAGCAAGGCCGTTTATGGGTTGCGGTTCGCAAGTTTTCTCTCTGATCCAGCGTAAGTGCGCGATTTTATGGATTCATTATCCCTGATCGTCGCGAAAATATTGCGGCGGCACGATGCCGACTTGCAAGATGACAGCATTAACATGGAGATGGTTTTAATGCTTGATGATCGCGACAGACGACTTCTGACCTGGTTGCAGCGTGACGCCGATATGCCCCTGAGCGACCTGGCCGAGCGTGTTCATCTGTCGCCTTCCGCCTGCTCCCGCCGCGTGGCGCGGCTTAAGGAAGAGGGCTATATCCGGCGCAGTGTTGCGGTGCTCGATCGTGACAAGATGCACGTATCGACCACTGTTTTTGTGCTGATCAGGACGTCCTATCATACACCTGAATGGCTGGACCGGTTTCGCGAAGCCCTGGCCGACATTGCCGAGATCGTCGAAGCGCATCGACTGGCGGGCCATCTCGACTACATTCTCAAGATTGTTGTGGGCGACATGGCGCATTACGACGCCGTCTATAAGCGCGTCATCGGCCGCATCGAGCTTCTGGACGTGTCGGCCTGTATATCGATGGAAATCCTGAAGGACGATCCGGCCTTGCCGACCATATACGCGTAACGTGACAGGGGGGTCTATCGCTAGATATTGTCTGTATCAGGCTCGAGATGGGCATCGATGACCGGCGGCGCGTCGGCGGGTTCGACATAGTCGTAGCCGCCGTCCATTGCCTGGATATCACCGCTTCCCGCTGCATAGCTCGTTTCCGGTGGCGTGATAAGGAAGAGGGCTGCGCATACCGCGATCAGCACCATGGCGAGGAAGGCGAAGAAGCTGCCGGACAGAACGGGATTTTTCATTGAAGCGCCTCGGAAACCAGCGAAAGGCGACGCACGCGACGCCTCATCTGGCTTTATTCTTCTGCGCATCCGGGTAAGGACGAAATAGCCTCGCAACGGCCCGGCTGTAAAAAGCAGGCAGTTGGCCGTACTAACGTCTTTCTTGCTTTTTAGAGGCTGGCCTTTGCAGGGGCCTCGACCGGCGTCGCGCTGGCTTCCGCCGCCGCTTCCGTCGCAACGGCTTCCCCGCCAACGATCTCGTTATCGGATAACAGCTTCGCCTCGACGACGGGCAGGGCATTCGCCGGTTCTACCGACGCGTAACCGCCGTCCATGGCTGCGCCCGGCAGGGATTGGCCGGCGGCATGACTGGTAGGGGCAGGGGCTGTAAAGGCGATCGCCGTAGCGACGCCGATCAAAACCAGGCCGAAGAAGGCGAGAAAGCCCTTGTTGAGCGTTGCGGTTTTCATGGCTGTGTTCCAGTACGCAGAGAACAGCGTTCTCAGCACGAAACCACGGCGCGGGTTTACAAATGATGAACGGCTGCGCCGGCCGAAGCCGGTTGATCTAGACGTACGAATATGTCCGGAAAAAAAACGGTGGCTCCCTGAGCTGGACTCGAACCAGCGACCATTCGATTAACAGTCGAATGCTCTACCAACTGAGCTATCAGGGAATGCTTAGCCGTGTTGAGGAGCGGCGTATAGCAAGGCTTCTGTCCCCATTGCAAGTCGAAAGCTCAATTTTATTCACAGCTTTCCAAATTTTTCTGAAACCTGCCGTCAAAACGAAAGAAAGGCCCGGAATGCATCCAGGCCCTTGAAGTTTGGTGATGGTGGGTGTCTTCAAAAAAGCAAAGACACCCTGTTCATGAATGATTTGCATTAATGAGAAGTAAATATTTCCGGGATTCGGAGAACGTTGTCATTTTTGTCTTGAGGCGGGGCCTATGGTTTCGATTTCATCGGTCAGTATCCCCATGCGCCAGCTGTCCGGCACCTCTTGCAAGGCCTTGACCGTATCAATGCCTTCGACACCATTCGTGCTTTTGTTGTTGCCGAGGAGGTAGATGTCGCTGCCGGCATCGCGAAAGCGCTGCTGCAAACGATTTGGATATCCCCAGGCCAGCCATGCGAGGTTCCGTGGCAGGAAGAGTGTCGTGTTTCGGCAGGCCCCGGGCATATGGCCGGACCAGCCGAACGCAAGATATCGCAATGCGCAGGCCTTCAGCGTTTTCTTGCTGAAGGCGCGCATCTGCGGCGCGATATCCTGAAGGCGCGAGATGGGCCGGTCGCCGCCATAGGCCGACAGGCGAGGGCTCATGAGGCCGTGGGCCTTGAGATAGGCGACGAGTCTGTCAGCCTCCGTCGGGTCATTGCTCTTGATATTGATCAGGAAGCGGTGGTCAGGAAACGCTTCAAGGGCTTGCTGCAAGGACGGCATCTGGCCTTTGAACCTTCCGCGGAACGGATAGGTCTTGCCGCCGTCAGCCGTGTAGCCGTAACCGATATCCAGTGCCTGCAGGTCCGCAAGCGTGTGGTCGCGCGTTACGCCGTGGCCGTCGGTACGGCAATCGACGGTCCAGTCGTGAAACACGGCGAACTGTCCGTCGGTCGTGGGGTGAACATCGATTTCTATGATGTCGGCACCCGCTTCGAAGCCGGCGGCCATTGAGGGCAGGGTGTTTTCGAGGAAGTCGTGCTTCGGCGGCAGCATACGGCTGGCCGTGCACGTATCCCGGGTCAGACCCGTACGGTCGTACCGCTGATAGATTCCACGGTGCGCCAGAATCTGCCGCTGTCCCGCGGGCGCCGGCGCCAGCTCCGACGAATTGATGACAAACAGACTTATCGCCGCAATGGCCAGGCCGGCGGCGAATACATAACGCTTTCGCATACAAATCCCCTCGCACCGGCTAACGAAGCCGGCGCCGCAAGATGCGCCCCGATACACGCACACTGCCGCCTGCACGCAGACAGGTCAACCTTGTTGCGCTTTTTTGCCTCGCTTTCGGATATTCACAAAAAATCAGCGCTGGGGAATTGCAGTGAAGGGATTCATCTGATAGCTGACCGTCTTCGCTCTTGAGGCCTGATGGCGGAGCGGTTACGCAGCGGATTGCAAATCCGTGAAGCCGAGTTCGACTCTCGGTCAGGCCTCCAAACTTTCCAAGCATTGCTGTAGAAAATAACCGGAAAGCTTGCGCCGGCGCACAGGACTTTTATTATGCGCCGCAAACAGCTTGGCGAGTCTGGAAAAAGCCTGTAATCGCCTTCCGTTCAGTATTATGGTCTCTTACGGGTTTAGGGGCAGTCCTCATGGATTTCCACGCCGCACGGCAAAATATGGTCGAATCACAGGTCCGCGTGAACGACGTCACGGACACGCCCTTGCAATTGGCGATGCGCCATGTCGCGCGCGAACGTTTGTGCGCGCCATCCCAAGGGTTCTGCGCCTATGGCGATGTCGAGCCTCAGATTGCGCCGGGGCGCGTGCTGATGGCCCCGCGTGACGTGTCCAAGCTCCTGCAGACCGTCGAACCGAAAAGCGGTGAAAAGGCTCTGTGTATTGCCGCACCCTATGCCGGTGCGGTTCTGGCCAGTGTCGGGCTTAACGTGACGGTCCAGGAAGGCGATCCGCGCACTATGGCGGTGATCGAGCCCTACCTGAAGGAACTCAAGGTCGCGACCGCTGTCGCGGATCTGAAAGTCCCGGTCGGTGCGTCTTATGATGTGATCGTCGTCGAAGGCGCGGTCGCCGAACTGCCGGCGGCGTGGCTGAAGGCGCTGAAGCCCGGCGGCCGGTTGGGCGTGGTCCTGAAGGACGGCCCGGTCGGACGCGCGCGTCTGTATATCCGACTGGAAAACGGCTTTTCGGAACGCGAAGTCTTCGATTCGTCCCCTTCGACTCTTCCTGGTTTTGCGCGCACGCCGAGTTTTGAGTTTTAACCACGAGCGATATGCCGAAACGAAGTTCGGCGAAGCCATAAGTGTCAGCGGTTTTCGGCTTAAATATCGCGACAAAATAATGCCTATGAATTCCGTGCGGTTACGTTTGGAATTTGTTATGTGTTGCGTAGGTAAGAGATTAAAGGTTTCGACTGTTGCCGTTTTCTGACAGCCAGAAGCCGCGGAATATGAAAAAAGCTTAACTGGCCGGCGTGTAGCGTTTCTGGCAGGTTGCAATTGTAACGCATTTTTGCGACGGGGCGACGGGGAGGCATTGGGCTACCCTGAAACGACCGACTGGCTCGGATACGACGAGCCGCACCCGAGGGCGCGGCCGTTTCTTTCTTTGGGGTGCTTCATGAGCAAACGGGTTTTGATTTCAGCTGTGGCGATGTCGCTGCTGGCCTTTGGCATGGCGGGGGGCGCTTATGCGGAAACCCTGTCGGACGCGATTGCCATGGCCTATGCCAACAACCCCTCGCTGCAGCGGGCGCGGGCACAACAGCGCGCCACGGACGAAGGCTATGTCCAGGCACGGTCGCAACTGGGGCCGAACGTCGGCTTCAGTTTCGACAAGACCTACCACGATCACGACCAGTCGTTCGCGGCCGGCAATCAGCGCTCGACGCAAGGGTTGGGCTTCTCGGCCTCGCAAACCCTGTTCTCGACCGGTGGCATCTCGTCCCAGATTGACGCCGCCAAGTCGGGCGTCCTGGCTGGCCAGCAAGACCTGCGCTCGATCGAGCAGCAGATACTGCTGAGCGTCATCGACATCTACACCGCCGTCCGCCGCGATCAGGAAGCCCTGCAGATCAGCCAGGACAACTATAACATCCTGAAGCAGCAACTGGATCAAACCACCGCTCAGTTCGAAGCCGGTCAACTGACGCGTACCGACGTTGCGCAGTCGCAGGCCCGGCTGTCGCAATCGGCCGCCGGCCTGGCCCAGGCTCAGGCGCGTCTGGACGGCGATCGTGCGTCTTATGTGGCTATCGTCGGTCAGGCTCCTACCGCCCTTGAACCTGTGCCGGAAATCCCTGGTCTTCCGGCGAGCTTCAATGCTGCCCTGGATACCGCTCAGGCCAACAATCCTGACCTTCAGGCCGCCAGCTATGCGGCTGAGGCCGCTGCGTCGCGTGTCAAGGCCGCCCGCTCGGTCTTTGGTCCGCGCGTCGGTCTGTCGGTGAGTTCCAACCAGTCGGGATTCTCGGGTGCCCTCGGCAGCTTTGAGGATGAGCAGAACACGACGGCGGGCCTGCGCCTGACCGTGCCTCTGTTCAGCGCCGGCTTGAATGGTTCGCGCGTCCGCGAAGCCATGGAAGGCGAAACCGCTGCCAAGCTGACCGTCGAGGATACGCGGCGCACCGTCGTTTCGACCGTGTCCCAGGCCTGGTCCAACATGATTGCGGCCCGCTCGGCTGTCGTATCCAACCAGGA
>CBIHPL010000226.1:0-6091 GCA_966212005.1 uncultured Asticcacaulis sp. | reverse complement strand
CAGGGCGCCCATGCCGGCGGTGTGCATGGTGTCGGCGCCGCCGTCCTCATGCGGCTCGTTCCACACGTCCCAGCCGATGATGCGCTCATCCCTGGCGAATGCGCCGACCACGCCCTTCACATAGGCTTCCAGCGCCGGATAGGTCGCCTTGTCCTTCAGCCGGTCCATGCCGGGGCTCTGCACCCAGCCGGAATTGTGCAGGCCGGGGCGGGGCAGGGGCTGCTTGCCCAGTTTCGGATGCGGATCCCAGCACGAGTCGAACAGCACGAACAGCGTCTTGATGTGGTGCTTCTCGGCGATGTCGAGATAGGTGCGGATGCGCGCCTCATAGCCCTTGGCGTCGGCTTCCCACAGCATGTCGTGCAGATAGACGCGCATGACGGTCAATCCAGCCTTTTCGGCATAGCCCAGCTCGCGGTCGATCAGGGCCGGATTGAAGCTGTCGGCCTGCCACATCTCAAGCTGGTTTATCGCGTCCGAGGGGATGAAGTTGCTGCCGGCCCGCCAGGGCTGTTTCGCGTACCAGGCGTTGGCCTCGGCGGGTGTCCATTGCGGACGGGCCTGGGTTGAAAAAGGAAGAGCGGCCAATCCTGCCGCAATGGCAGCCAGGGTAAGAATGCGCATGGGGTTTCCGCCTGTGATCTGTTGTTGCGGCCACCACATACCGAAACGCGTAAGGCGTCAATGGTTCGCAAAAAACCATCGCCCGTTTATGGAAGGACAAGGTATCACAAGACAGCCAAGGGAGAGGACCATGCCGCAATTGCCCGCCGTGAAAGAGTCGCAGCTTGCCAACCTTGTCGTGCAAACACGCAACGGTTCGCTGCGCATGGGCGTGCGCGTGACGCCGGCGGGTCTGCTGGCGATCGGCGGCCTGGTCAGCAGCATCCTGCTTTCGACCTCAGCGCTTGTCTGGGTGTCCGTGTCGCAGGCCCGGCGAACGCGTCACAGGCTGGCCCGTTGAAACAACCAGCCTAACTCGCCAACCGTGCCGGGGAGATGTCTTCCTGCGGCCGGCCCAGCAGGTAGCCCTGGGCCTGCTGACAGCCTTCCTCGCGCAGCAGCGCCATCTGGCCTTCGGTTTCGACGCCTTCGGCCAGGACGGGGATGTCCAGCGACCGGCCGAGCGCCAGGATGGCGCGCACGATGGCGCGGGCCTGCTGGCTCTTGTCGGCTTCCATGAGGAAGGAGCGGTCGATCTTGATCTTGTCGAACGGGAAGGCGTTCAGCGTGTCGAGCGAGGCATAGCCGGTGCCGAAATCGTCGATGGCGATGGTGACGCCCAACGCCTTGATCTGACGCAGGATGTGCAGGGCGCGTATCTTGTCCTCTATAATGGTCGACTCGGTGATTTCGAGTTCCAGCCGGTGAGGGGACAGGCCGCTTTCGGCCAGGGCGGAATGCACGACCTCGATCAGGTTGACGTCGTTCAGCTGGACGGGCGACAGGTTGACCGCGATCTTCAGCCGTTCGCTCCAGGTCGCGGCCTCGATGCACGCGGCGCGCAGCACCCAGGCACCCATTTCCAGGATCGCGCCGCTTTCTTCCGCCACCGAGATGAAGTCGACCGGCGAGACATAGCCGCGCACCGGGTGCTTCCAGCGGACGAGCGCTTCGTATCCCGTGATCTCGCGCGTCTGCACGTCCTGCTGGACCTGGTAGAAGACGCGAAACTCCTTGTTGGCCAGGGCGCGCTGCAGGTCCTTGGCCAGCGCCCGGCGGTCGCGCGCGGCTTCGTCCATGCCGGGCTCGTAGAAACAGATCTTGTCGCCGCCAGGGGTCTTTGCCCGATAAAGCGCCAGGTCGGCGTTGTTGAGCAGGGTTTCGCGCAATGACCCGTCCTGCGGGTAGACGGCGACCCCCAGGGAGGCCTGCAGGTGGACGTCGATCCCGTCGACGGGAATGGCCTCGCAGATGCAGTCATAAAGCAGGGCGACGCAGGCAGCGATATTCGTGTCGTGATCGAAGCGCTTGACCGCGGCGAATTCGTCGCCGCCAAGCCGGGCCACGAAGCGGCCGTCGCCGCTTGTCAGGGCGGCCAGCCGTTCCGCCAGGACTTTCAGCGCTTCGTCGCCGATCTCATGACCGCGCTGGTCGTTGATGTCCTTGAACCGGTCCAGGTCGATGGTGATCACCGCGACCTGTTCGCCGTGGCGGGCGGCCCACGCCAGTTCGGTATCGAGATGCTCGTTGAAATGGACGCGATTGGGCAGGCCGGTCAGGCCGTCGTGACGCGCCATGTGGGCGATGCGCTGTTCGGACGCGCGGCGTTCGGTGATGTCGTCGAAGGTCGTGACCCAGCCCCCCGAAGGCATGGGCCTATGGGCGATCGACAGGGTCCGGTTGGCCAGCAGTTCCGACACGATAATGCCGCCGCCGGGCTGCGAGATGACCGCGCGATGCTTGGCATGAAAGGCATCGAGCTTGGCTTCGTCGGGCGCCTGGCCTTCGCGCAGGGTTATGATCCTGTGCAACAGCTCGCGCAGGGACAGGCCCGGCGTCACGAAGTCGCTGTCCAGGCCGTAGATCGCCTTGAAGCGCGCATTGCTGAGCACCAGCTTTTCATTGGCGTCGAACAGGCAAAGGCCGTGGGACATATGGCTCAGCGCCGCGTCGAGATTGTGGGACACTTCGAGAATCCGGTCCTGGGCGGCCTTCTGGTCGGTGATGTCGCGCGTCACATTGGCAAAGCCCAGCAGCTTTTGCTGGTCGTCGTACAGCGGCGTTATGACGGTGTGGGCCCAGAAGGTCGAACCGTCCTTGCGCTTCTGCATGCTTTCGGCTTCGTAGCGACCGCCGTCGAGCGCGGTCCTCAGACCCGCCGCGTGGGCGACGCGGGCGGCGGCATCGACCGCCGATACCTCGGCAAAATGCCGGCCGATGACCTCATCGCCGGAATAGCCCTTGATACGCTGCGCGCCCATGTTCCAGTTGGCGATCCGCCCGTCCGGATCCAGCATGAAGATGGCGTAGTCGCGCACGCCCTCCAGCAGGGTCGCGAAGCGGCGTTCGTTCGCCGCCTTGATGTCGTCCATCTGCCGGCCCCAGCGGACGGCGGCGGCGCACAGCCCCAGGACGCCCGCTGCCATGATGGCCAGGATCAGCGACATGGTGTCGGGCGACAAGGCAAGGCCCGCAGCGACGCGGGTCGGGTCCGGCACGACAGTGACCGCGCCCATGGCGGTGAAATGGTGGGCGACAATGGCCAGCACCAGGATGATGGCGGCCGATGTCCGCGTCCAGGCCTTGCGCTGATCGAAAACCCACATGGCGACCGCGCCGATAGCCAGGCCGGCGACGATCGAGGCGATAACCAGATCGGGCGCCCAGCGGATATAGCCGTGCGTGCTGACGGCCATCATGCCGAGATAATGCATGGTGCACACGCCCGAGCCCATGACGGCGCCGCCGGCCAGGGATGATCCCTTGAAGCCGCGTGAGATGGCGACTTCTGCTCCGCCGGCTGTAATGGCCATGGCAGCCACAAGCGAGATCAGGGTCAGCGGGAAATCATAGGCCAGCGGCAGGCCGGGGTCGAAGGCCAGCATGGCGATAAAGTGCGTCGCCCAGATACCGAAACCTCCGGCCGCGCCGGCCGTCAGAATCCACCGCAGACGGCTTCGGCCCGGTATCGTCCGGGCGCGGGCAAGGGTCATGATGGTGACGGCGGATGAAACGACACAAACCAGCGCTGCCAGAAGGACAAGCTTCCAGTCGTGGGCCGTTTCAAGGCAGGCGAGAATGCGATACATAAACGGGTACTGGGCCTTTTGCACAAAGGGCCGCGCGTTCTTGCGCGGCGGTTCATGCGGCCACCATAGACGGACGACGTTTTTTTCGCGTTAATTCCGCATTTTGTAACGCGTTGCGGTGTCCTGATGCCGTGTCATGATGACGTTTGCACAGGGGCTTCGCCGCTGGGGGCGATATGGCCGCGTATCCAGCTGGCGAAGGCCTCGGCGCTGAGTTCGCCATTGGCGATGACGCCGAAGCCAAGATAGCAGGTCGTGTCGTCGGCCATGAGCCGATAGCCGTTGAGCGACAGGAAGACTTCGATCGTCAGCAGGGCGGTGGGCAGGTTGTTGCTCAGGAAGAGTTCGTCGTGGGCAAGCCCGTAGCCGTAGCACGCCGCCAGGCTGGCCAGATCCGCCGTCCGGCTTTCGCTTAACACCTCGGCCCGGGCCATCAGCATCTTCAGCATGCTCAGTTCGCGCGGCCCCGCCTGTCCGCCATATTCGGCGGCCAATTCTCCCTGGATGGCGGAAATGACGCCGTCTTTCAAAAGTACGAACGTCACGGCCTATTTGCTCAGTTCGTTGAGGACGTTGCGGCGCTTGCGCATCAATGTCCTGGCAGTCTGCATTTGTTCGGCAAACTGCGGGTCTAACGCCGACATCCGAAAGCCATCCGGTGTCTCGGTGATGAAAATGCTGTCGCCCTTGTCCAGCTTAAGCCGGATGAGCAGTTCGCGCGGCAGGATAACCCCGAGGGAGTTGCCGATCTTCGTGACCTTGAGTTCCATGCAAAATAACGCCTTCGTGCGAATTATACGTATGTATTAACAGTGATTTTGTCACCGCTCAAGCGCCACGTTCGAACGCATGTCCGACGCGTCGGGTGGATTGTCATGTTTGCATTCGAAAGGTACAAAAACATGGCTTAATATTTCATTGACTCTAAGCAACGGGATTTGCGTGGGGCGGGAACGGGCAGGGGCGCACTGGAAAGCCATTTTTACACCGGCCATGCTGCCGGTCGCCATCGCGTGCCTTGTTCTGGCGGGCCTGACCATCGCAGAGCTGTTACGCGCGCCGCACATCGATGGCCGGTTTGATATCGTCGAGGGCCGTGCCGTCTATGTGACTGCGGACGGCCGATATCTAACGCAACCGCACCTGTCCGGCTCGAAAGCCTGCCCGCTGTCCAGTCTCGCCCTGGCCCCCGGCGACATCAGCCCCGACGTGAAGCTGTTCGATCGTGGTTACACCCAGGCGGCGGCAGTCAGGCAGTCCCGGATTCGCTGTCTGTTGACGCCGGATGCGATCGTGACCGGTATCGATCGGGGAACGGAACGTGCCGTCGGGCTCGGCGTCCGGCCACGCATGCCGGGCGAGATCGGTGTGTCATCCTGGGGCCTGATCCTCATATCGCTGGTGGCGGCCCTTGTATCCGGGTGGGTGTGGTCGCTGCGGACGGGCGAGGCGGCGACCCGGCTGTTCGCCGTCAATGGCGCAAGCTTCATGGTCTGTTTTCTGGTCCAGGCGGTATTCAAGGCGGCGGGTCCCGGCCATTATCCTGGTCTGCTGGAAGGCCTCTACCTGGTCAACGAGCTGTCCAATCAGGTCTTCTTCCTGAGCCTGGCCGCCCTGTTCCTGCTCTATCCGGTCCGGTTGCTCAGCGGCTGGCGCGTCTGGCTGCTGCCGGCGGTATTCGCGGTCTATGCCGCGCTGGTCGTCGCCGTGCCCGACCGGGTCATGACGTTCAGCCTGAGCTTCACCCTGCTTGAACTGCTGGCGACAATCGGATTGATCGGGGTCCAGTGGTGGGCGACCCGCCGCCGTCCGGGAGATCGCGCCGCCCTGACCTGGCTTGCCCTGTCGGTGTTTGTCGGCGCGGGCCTGTGGATCGTGGCGCTTCTGGTTGCGGAGCATGTCGGCGCCACAGGCGTCCTCAGCGAGGTCTATGTCGTCGCCCTGTTCTTTCCCTTCTACCTGGGGCTGGCCATGGGCGTGGCGCGCTTCTGCCTGGTCGAGCTCCAGGACTGGGCCTTTCGTATCCTGTTCTTCGTCATGGCCGCCCTGCTGTTCGCCGCTGTCGACGTGGCGCTGATGACGGGCGCGGGCATGGCGGGCGGGACGGCCCTGACAATCGCCGTGCTGGCTGTTGCCTTTCTCTACCTGCCCCTGCGCGACCTGATCTGGCGGCGGCTCTTCAGACGGAAAAGCATGACGCGTCAGGACATGTTCGCCGCCGTGATGGATATTGCCTTCGCACCGACCCCCGTTCAGCGCCGGTGCAAATGGGAGGCGCTGGTCCAGCGCCTGTTCGATCCGCTGAAAATCGAGCCGGCCGGCGACGTCGCCGATGCCCT
>CBIHPL010000225.1:0-6094 GCA_966212005.1 uncultured Asticcacaulis sp. | reverse complement strand
CGACGCTGACGGCGGTGATCACGCAGACGCCGGTGGCAAATCCCCCCAGGGTGTTTCGGTAGGTCTTATCCATCTGTCTCCTGCCTCTGCAGTGTTCTTACGCAATTCGCCTGCAAAAGCAAAGCCAAAGCCAGGGCCGCCCCTTGCCGAATTGCCGACAAAAACCACGCGATCGCGCGCCGTTTCAATGCCCTGTTAATGTTAATCGGCGAAAGATGGCGGTCTTCAAGTTTCAAACCGAAGGTCCCGCATGGCGAGCCGCGACGCCCCTATTGTCATCAAAAAGGTCAAGAAGGTCGTCGGCGGCGGCCACCACGGTGGCGCCTGGAAGGTGGCCTATGCCGACTTCGTGACCGCCATGATGGCCTTCTTCCTGCTGATGTGGCTGATCAACACGACCTCGCCAGAGCAAAAGCGGGGCGTGGCGGACTATTTCGCGCCCGCCAACGTGTCGCAGTCGACCTCAGGGTCCGGCGGCATTCTTGGCGGCAACGCCCTCGGCGAAGACGGCAACAAGAATGAAGGCACCATGTCCTTCATCGAGCAGATGGCGCCCAAGCCACCCGACACCCAGGACCGCGACGGCAAGACCACGGACTCCGCCGCCAAGGGGGCCGCTGCCGATTCCGAGACCGACGCCCAGAAGCAGGAACAGCAGAATTTTCAGAGTGCGGCCGAATCCCTGCGCCAGGCGCTGCAGGACATGCCCGAACTGGCAGAGCTGTCGAAGAACATCCTCGTCGACCAGACGCCGGAAGGCTTGCGGGTCCAGCTGATCGATCAGGAAGGCCGGTCGATGTTCAACTCCAATTCGGCCGAGCCCAACGACCGCGCCAAGGTGCTGCTGAGGGCCGTCGCCAAGGTGGTCAATAACCTGCCCAACCGCATCTCCATCACCGGCCACACCTCCGGCACGGCGGGCCAGGGCGAGCAGAACCCGCGCGACTGGCGGCTTTCGGCCGACCGCGCCGACGCATCGCGCGCCGTGCTCCAGGCTGCCGGCGTCGACCAGGACCGCATCGCCCAAGTGTCGGGCAAGGCGGCGAAGGAACCGTTGTATCCCGACGATCCCTCCCTGGCCGGCAACCGCCGCATAGCCATCGTACTGTTGCGCGAAGCCCCGGTTCTGCCGCAAAACCCAAATATGTAACAAAGGGTTTGGTTGTAGCCCCTTGACGGCGCGTACATTGCAAGCACACTTATGACAAGGGGCGAGTCCGGTTTCATGCAGGTCGCGGCGTTTCAATGAGTGAGCATTTTCCAGGGCGAAAGCTCAGATATTATCTGACCATCCCCGGTCCCTGCCCTTACCTGGCGGGACAGGAAGAGCGTAAGGTCTTCGTGCACCTGCCGCCGCTTGAAGCCATCGGCGTCAACGATCAGCTTTCCGCCATCGGCTTTCGCCGCTCGCAGAATATCGCCTACCGTCCGGCATGCCAGAATTGCCGCGCCTGCCAGTCCGTGCGCATCCCGGTCAAGCGCTACGTGCCGTCCAAGTCCGACAAACGCGTGCTCAAGGCCAACAAGGACCTGACCAAGGCCTTTGTCGAGGCCGAGGCCAGCCGTGAGCAGTTCGACCTGCTGCAAAAATACCTCAAGACCCGTCACCCCGACGGCGGCATGATCGACATGACATGGCCCGACCTTGTCGCCATGATCGAAGACACCCTGGTCCGCACTCACCTGATCGAATACCGGCAGGATGGACGGCTGGTCGCCTGCGTGCTTGTCGATGCGCTGAACGACGGCCTGTCACTGGTCTACAGCTTCTACGACCCCGAGATGAGCGGGCGCTCGCTGGGACGCTACATTATCCTGGATCACGTCGACCAGGCCAATCGCGCGGGCTACGACTATGTCTATCTGGGCTACTGGGTAAAAGACAGCCCCAAGATGGACTACAAGGCGCGCTATCAGCCGCTTGAAGGCCTGACGGATTTCGGCTGGCAGGAAATCAACCCTTTCAGCGGCGGCTGATCCGCTCGCCCGCACAGCAGCCGCGACAACCTCGTCCCGCATAACGGGACGCGACCAAGCCCTTATGTTTCAAGGATGAAATAATATTTATTTTGCACTGTCGTCAGACGGATGATGCCGCCGTGCGCGTTACACTGCCATAACACGCCACATTCGTTCCAAGGTATCTTCATGCTCCAGCGTCATGCCCGCCGTCCCCTTTCCGCGCGCCGGACATTGTGCCTAGGCGTCAGCGTCGCGACGCTGGGCGTCGCCGCCCTGCTCGCTTTGCCCGCTCTGGCTCAGACGGCGCAGGCGACGCCGCAGCCGGTTGCGCCCGCCCAGACGACTCCGGCCAAGCCCACCCCTCAGCAATCTCAGGCGCAGCAGCCGGCCACAACGGCGCAAGGGGCGACCGAAGGGACAGCTCAGGGCGACACGCCGCCCGCCGACGACCAGCAGGGGCCGGTGACCATCACCGCGCAAAAACCCGCGGTTCAGAACAAGGTCGACCGCGACGTTTATGACGTCAAGCAGGATCCGCAGTCCGCGACGGGCACTGCCGCCGACGTCCTGAACAACGTCCCGGCTGTCACAGTCGATCAGGACGGCAGTGTATCGCTGCGCGGCAACAGCAATGTCCAGGTCTATGTCAACGGCAAGAAGTCGGCGCAGATGCAGGGCGACAACCGCGCCTTTACGCTGCAAAGCATGTCCGGCGATGACATCGACTCGGTCGAGGTCATGACCAACCCGTCCGCCGCCTTCGGTTCCGACAGCGCCGGCGGCATCATCAATATCGTCATGAAACGCGGCCGGAGCCTCCGTCCGCAGACCTCGTACAACATCGTCGTCGGCGACCAGGGCCGCGGCATGTTCGGCTTCCGCACCGGCAAGACGTTTGGCGACAAGCTGACGGTCAATGCCAGTGTAAACCTGCCCCAGAATATGTCCGGCGGCGGTGGCGGTGGAGGTGGCGGTGGTGGCTGGGTTGGCAGCCGCAAGAATCGCTCGGTCAGCGACCGGGAGCGGCTGGATCCGACGACCGGCGCAGTCATTCGCCGCGACACCACGCAAACCGTGTCCAAGAGCTACAGCGATGGCGTCAGCAGTAATATTGGCGTCAACTACAACCTGTCCGACGTCGACACGCTGGAAGGCTCGCTCGACTATCGAAAGGGCAATAACCGGAGCGAAAGCGTCCAGGAAACCCAGAGCTTCAACAGCGCCGGTCTCCAGACGACCGACCGCGCGTCGCTGCGCGACTCCGCGCGTAACCAGGAAAACATGAACGTCCAGCTGAGCTACGACCATCGCGGCCAACCCGGCTCGACGGAAATGTTCAAGATGCAGTACGTCCACAGCCAGAGCCTGAACAGTGGCCAGACCCTGATTCACAATCTCAATCGCCTGCCTGCCCAGACCGACACCTATTCGGCCCAGGCCAACAAATCCAAGGACTTCGTCGACACCTTCAGCGGCGACTGGTCTCATCCCCTGCTCGAAAGCGAGACGGAACAGCGCCAGCTGCAACTGGGCTGGAACATCGAACACTCGGTCAGCGACCAGTATACCTATCAGTCGCTGACCCTGACCACGCCGGTCGTGCCGCCGGAATCGCCGCGCACCTCTTCGGTCAGCCAGTTCGATTCCGATGAGTGGCTGACGGCGGCCTACGCGACGTTCGAGCGTAAGGCGGGCAAGTTCGGCTACCAGGCCGGTCTGCGTGTCGAAAACCTGCACCAGGAACTGAGTTTCTCCAACCCGACCTCGACCGCCGCCGCGACAACGGTCACGCGCGACAACGTCAATGTCAGTCCCAGCCTGTTCCTGACTTACGACCTAAGCGAACAGGAAAAGCTGAAATTCGTCTATAGCCAGAAGATGCAGCGCCCGCAGGCGCGACAGTTGAACCCCCTTATCATCTTCAGTGAGGACGGCCTCTATGCGCGGTCCGGCAATGCCGACCTCAAGCCGGAAATGACCGACAAGTTCGAACTGAGCTATAACCGCTCGCGCAAGGGCATGAACTTCAACGGCCAGCTCTACTACGACTCGACCGAGGACACGATCAACACGGTTTCGACCTTCCTGCCCAGCCAGCCCAACGTGCTGCTGACCACGACGCAAAACGCCGGCAACCGCGAGCGCGTCGGCGTCAACGGCAACCTCGATCTCAATACGCCCGACCGCAAATATGGCCTGAACCTGAATGTGAACTACAACTACCAGGAAACGCATTTCATCGATCCCGCCACCGGCCTGCCCAGGGAAACCAAAGGGCCGTCGTCCAACCTGCGGGCACGGTTCCAGTATCGGCCGAACGAAAAGGTCAACTATCAGGCGGTGCTGTTCCACATGGGCGAACAGACCTACGCCGAAGGCTATTCAACCCCGTTCACGCGCCTGAACCTGAGCTATCAGTACGGCTTCATTCCCAACAAGATGGTGCTGAGCGTCAACGCCAGCGGCATCCTTATCGGCGATGTCAGCCGCAGGTATCAGGAAACCAGCACGGTGCGCGGCTACAGCGAAACCCTCGATCCGGGCGTCAGCGTCATGGCCAGCTTGCGCTATACCTTCGGCAAGGTCCGCGCCAACCGCAACAACCAGGACGGCGGCAACTGGCGTGATCGCCAGGGCGGTCCGGGTGGCGGACGCGGCGGGCCGGGTGGTTATCCGGGCGGCCCGGGTGGCGGCTTCTAGACCGGAACGATTTTAGTTGGACTCATTCCGATCTAAATTCTTGTTTTGTCGCGATATTTAAGGCGCTCTAAGCCCTGGGCTGCAAAAACGCGTGGCTTTGGCGAGCGAGGTAAACACCAAAGCCCAAACTGATCAGGGCCATGCCGATCAACATGGACAAAAGCGTCATCACGCCGAACTGCGCGAGCAACCCCGCAGCCGCGAATGGCGCAGCCGCCTGGACGACCGAGCCCAGACGCCGGATGCGGCCCATCAGCGGCGGATAGCGTTCAGGACCGAAAATAGCGAGCGGTACCGTGCCGGACGTGATCGAGACGACACCAACTCCCGCGCCATAAAGAACAAGGGCTGGAACGCTCAGGCCCGTCACGGCTGTAATCAGGACGATGCCCACCGTCAGGGCCGCGATCCCTGCCAGCATGGAGGCGTAAGGCGGCCACCGCCTGCCGAGCGTCAGGTCCATGATCCGCGCGACGACCTGGGATGGCCCGACCATGGCGCTTAAGGTCACGGCCTCGGCCATGGTCAGCCCGCGCCCGGTCAGGACGGCGTGCAAATGCACCGACATGACGGCGACCAGCGCCATTTCAAGCGTCACGACAACCGCAAGCGCAAAATAGATCCGGGCTTCGATGCCGTGCACGTGGACCGGGGCATGGACGTGACGCGTCACCGGTAAGGCGTCCGCGGGTTTGGGCACCACAAACAGATAGAGCGGCAGACAGATGCAGAGATGGATACCGGCAAAGATCAGGCAGGTCGGCCGCCAGCCGTACTGCACCTCCAGAAAGTGGCTGAGTGGCCAGAAGGTGGTGCTGGCAAACCCGCCCCACAGCGCAATCTGGATAATGGCCGACCGCCCCGTGCTTCCGAACAGCCGCCCGGCGGTGCCAAAGGCGGCATCATAAAGACCGCTGCCCATGGCCAGGCCCATCACGCCCCAGGCAGCAACATACATGATAAGGTTCTGCGAGGACGCGATCAGCGCCAGGCCGGCCGCGAACAGCAAGGAACTTATGGACAGAACCAGCCGTCCCTGCCCGGCTCCGACATGACGTCCCGCCTGCGCCGACACGGTGGCGGACACCAGTGTGCCGATCGAATAGCCACCGACGACCCAGGCGAAATTCCAGCCGGTCTCGGCGACGATGGGCTTCGACAAGGCCGTCAACAGGTATAGCGAAGTGCCGAACGCAATGAGCTGGCATATCCCCAGCGCCGATACGACCTTGAGCTTTTGCCAGTCTAGCTGCATCCCCCGCTCCTCTCGCCTGGCCTTGCGATGGAGCGGGCGCTCCACCGGTTAAACCCTCAGCTTGCGCAGCCCGCGCGGGGCCATCTTGCCGGCCTGGGCGCGCTTGCCGACATAGTCCTTGAAGTCCTTGAATTCGCGCGCCTTGCCCGAACCGTCATACCATTGCGGCGTAGCGGC
>CBIHPL010000224.1:0-6104 GCA_966212005.1 uncultured Asticcacaulis sp. | reverse complement strand
AGCGCGGCCTATGCCCTGATGGCCCTCAGCGCCGTAGCGGGTCAGGGATGGTTCATCATCTTCATGGTGTTGTACGGCCTGGGCTATACGGGCATGGCCAGCATAACTCCCCTGCTGGATTCCATGACACTACAGCTTTCGCGCATCGAACGGTTCGCCTTCTCCTGGGTCAGGGCGGCGGGATCCGCCGCCTTCGTTTTTGCCAATATCTGCCTCGGCTTCCTGCTTCAGACAATGGGCGCCGACACCGCCATCCTGTGGACCACAGCTTCGGCCCTGGCCGTTTGCCTTGGCGCCCGCTACCTGCTGCCCGGGCACAACCGCGTCGAACCCACCCCCGTCCGGCACAGTGCGGCGACGGGCACAAGCCGGCTGGCCACCCTCCTCACCACCCCGAATTTTTTGCTTCTGCTTGCGTGCGTCGGCTGCCTGCAGGCCGCGCACAGCTATTATTACGCCTTCTCGACGATCCTCTGGAAAGGCGCCGGGCTTTCGTCGGCGACCTGCGGCCTCCTGTGGGCGACGGCCGTTCTGGGCGAGCTTCTTTTTCTCGGTGGCGCCAATGCGCTGAGGCGGCGACTGGGCCCCTGGAACCTGCTGCTGATCGGCGCCGCTGCGGGTGTCGCCCGGTGGGGCCTGATGGCGTACTTCACCGACCTGTGGATCCTCTGGCCGCTTCAGGCCCTGCACTGCCTCAGCTTCATCGCCGTATACCTCGCGGGCCTGGAACTCGTTTTTCTGCTTGTGCCCCAAGGGCACGAGGGACTGGGGCAAGCCATCAACTCCGCCTACGCAAGCGGAGCGCTCACCGGCGTGGTCACTCTGTTTTCCGGCACAATCTTCGAGCAGCGGGGCGAGCAGGGCTATCTGGTGATGGCCATTCTGGCGGCAGCAGGACTGGCCTTCGCAATTCTTCTGTATTTTCGCCATAATAAATCGTAATATATAAATCGATCGTCATGGCGCGCTACGGTCGCAGCGACCACTAGGGCCAGGCCGAATCTGAAAGTGAAATCGTGCAAGCTACTGATATTTCTTGAATAATGTCGAGTTACAATCCATTGCATGGCGCATAATATGGATTGCATGGCTCTGAGTCGGAAAATAATTGTGACTTGTAATACAATTTGAGTCGTAATAAATCATACAAGTACTCACGCCGACATGAGCGCGAGACCGAATGCCACGAAGAGGAAACAATGAGCACCAACAGAATTAAAAGGGCCTTGGGCGTTTCAGCGATCGCGCTTGGCCTGGCCGCGGCCGGCGGCGCACAGGCGCAGGACGGTTCAGCCGGTCAAACCGGACCTGCCCCGGCAGCGGAGAGCGGCGGGGACGTCGTTGTGGTCACCGGCGTCCGCGCCAGCCTGCGATCAGCCCAGACGATCAAGCGCAATGCCGACCAGATCGTCGATTCGGTCCAGGCCCAGGACATCGGCAAATTGCCCGATGCGAACACGACCGAAGCCTTGCAGCGGATTACCGGCGTGCAAATTCAACGCCGCTACGGCGAAGGCGCCACCGATTTCGATCACCGGACACAGCCCGCGGTCACGGTGCGCGGCCTGACCCAGGTGCAGAACTTCCTGGACGGCCGCGCCATCTATTCCGCTTCGGGTGGCCGGGCATTCGACCTGGAAGGCATGCCGCCGGAACTGCTGGCGGGTATCGATGTCTATAAGAACGCCCCGGCCAACATCATTGAAGGCGGTGTCGGCGGAGCGGTCAATCTCAGGACCCGCAAGCCGTTCGATGCCGCCGGCCAGATCCTCAGCGCCACCGTCCGCGGCAACTACTACGACCGCGTCGGCAAGGAAGGCGGCTCGATCTCCGGCCTCTACAGCAATCGCTGGGACACGTCCGCGGGCGAGATGGGCTTCCTGGTCAACGTTGTGCTGAGCAAGAGCCAGTACCGGCAGGACGGCCTGCTGGCCGGTCCGTTCGACTCCGTCGCGCCTGGCTCGATTACCGGGGCGCCAGCGAACGCCCAGGTCCCCTACGGCTTCGAAATCTATGACGATACCGGGGACCGCAAGCGTCTCGGCGTCGCCACGGCCTTCCAGTGGAAACCCAATGACGACCTGCTGCTGACCGCACAGTACCAGCAGGCGAAATACTGGTTCAACCGCACGGGCGCCTATTACTACGACTACAATAACCGCTCGAATGTCCGCAATTCGTCCGGCGCCGTTACCAGCTACGGCACCGATCCGCTTCCGGGCGCCAGCTTCACCTTCAACGACGAAGGCTATGCGACCAAGGGGTCTCTGCAGAACCAGACGTTCGAAACCGGCCGTTTCGACCAGGAACTGTGGAGCCAGAGCGAAAACTTCACCCTGAATGCCGCCTGGCGGGTCAGCGACAAGCTGAAAACGAACTTCGACCTCCAGTACCTCAAGTCGTATTACAATGCCGACCGCAACGGCCACGTCCTGTCCCTGTACACCCAGGCCGGACAAAATGCCCTGACGACGCCGCACAAGACGGTCGTCGACTTCGACCTGACGGGCAAGTACCCGAAATGGGACGTTCGCGACCCCGCTCTGCTGACCAATCCGGCCAACTACACGACGCCGTACATTGCCGACTCCCTGCAGCGTAACGACGCCGAGACCTTCGCTCTGACGGCCGATTTCGAATATGACTTCGAAGGCGGTGTCTTCGACAAGCTGCGCGGTGGCGCGCGCTATTCCGACAACACGATCGACCTGCGCGGTACCTGGCACGGGGTCTGCGTGACGTCACTGGGGGCGGATCCGAACTGCTCGGCTCCCTCGGGCACTCCGCTCGTCCCGCTGTCGGCACACCCCGAACTGGCGATGAAGGGCCCGTCCGACGACTGGTTCGACGGCAATACCGTCAAGGCCGGCCTGCTGTATCCCGCCTTCCCGGCCGGCGACGGCGTATGGGCGCAGACCAAGGCGCTCTATGCCACGCTCGGCGCAACGACCAAGGACGCCTTCACGCCGGGCGATCTTAACCACCAGACGGAAAAGACCTATACCGCCTGGGCGATCGCGGACTACGATGCCCAGCTTGGCGGCGTCGCCATCGACGGCGGCCTGGGCGTTCGCGTCGTCAAGACCGAAGCCACATCGTCAGGCACGCAGTTCAACTCGGACGGCACCTCCGCGCCGATCGACGTCGACAACAGCTATACGCGGGTACTCCCCAGCTTCAACCTGCGCGCCAAATTCAGCGATACCCTGCAGGCGCGGGCGGCCTATTCCAAGGGCGTGGCCCGGCCGAACTTCGATCAGCTGTCGACGAACCTGACGCTGAACAACCCCAACCAGGTCAACCCGGTCACCGGCCACCCCAGCGCCAGTTCCGGCAACCCGGCCCTGCGCCCGATCGAGTCGGACAATTTCGACGTGACGGCGGAATGGTACTTCGCCCCCACCGGCTCGCTGACCGCCGGCGTTTTCTACAAGAAGGTCGACGGCTTCCTGGCCGGCGGTACGGTTGTCGGCACCTATAACGGCGTCGTCTACGACGTTAACACCGTCGTCAACTCCGGCGAAGGCACCGTCCAGGGCGTCGAAATCGGCTATCAACAGTTCTTCGACTTCCTGCCGGGCATTTTCAGCGGGCTTGGCCTGCAAGCCAACTACACCTATGTCGACAGCAGCGTGAGCAACCCGTTCGCGACCGCCGGCTCGAACATCCCGCAGCAGGTGCCGCTCGAAAAACTGTCCAAGGACAGCTACAACATCGTCGGCCTGTACGAAAAAGGTCCGGTCAGCGCACGTATCGCCTATAACTGGCGCTCGAGCTATCTCGACCAGACGACGGGCAGCGGCGCCAACGGCATCCCGCAGTATGCCAAGCCCTATGCGTCGCTGGACGCTTCGGTGAGCGTCGACATCAACGAACACGTCGCCGTTTCGTTCGACGCGGTCAATCTCAACAACCGCATGAACGTCCTCTATATCGGCACGCCCGCCGCGCCGTTGCAGTATCAGCTGAACGACCGGCGCTACGGTATCGCGCTGCGCGTGACCTACTAGATCATGACAACATCCGTTTGATCCTCATGATCCAGCTTTTTGCCCTATTGCGATATTCTGTCCGAAAATCCTTTTCCCGTTTCGGCGTATCGCTTTAGTCCCTGCCCTTGCCGGTGCGGCCTTCATGGCCGTACCGGTATTTTTTTGGTCGGCCGCCATGATCGCACCCCCCTCATCTCCATCTGAAACGATCCCGCCGGGCGATGCCCTGACGCACATCGTCATCGTAGGCGGCGGCGCGGCGGGCTGGATGGCGGCTGCGGCCCTGTCCCGCGTTCTGGGCCGGACAGGACCGGCCGTTACGCTTATCGAATCCGAAGATATCGGCATTGTGGGTGTCGGCGAGGCCACCATCCCGCCCATCCGCGCCTTCAATACCCTGATTGGCATCGACGAAGCGACCTTTGTCCGCTAAACCCAGGGAACGTTCAAACTCGGCATCGCGTTCGTCGACTGGACGCGCCTGAACCATCGTTACTTTCACCCCTTCGGCATCTACGGCCACGACTTTGGCATAGCACCGTTCGAGGCCGTCTGGCGCAGGCAACGGCGCGCGGGACAGGCTCAGGCGCTTGACGCCTATTCGGTCAGCGCCCGGGCAGCCGGGGCCGGCCGATTTGCGCCGATACAGCCGACACCAGGCGGCCCCCCACCCATGGGATACGCGTTTCACTTCGACGCCGCGCTTTACGCACGCCTGTTGCGCAACCATGCCGAAGCCGCCGGCGTCACGCGCCGCGAAGGCAAGGTGGTCGATGTCGGCCTGCGTGCCGAAGACGGCTTCGTCGAGTCGGTTACCCTGGCAGACGGCAAACGGATCGCCGGTGATCTCTTCATCGACTGCTCGGGTTTTCGTTCCCTCCTTCTCGGCCAGGCCTTGTCCACGCGGTTCGAAGACTGGTCGCACTGTCTGCCCAACGATCATGCTCTGGCGGTGCCGTCGCGGAATGCCGGTCCTCCGGCACCATTCACCCGTTCCACGGCGCGCGCGGCGGGTTGGCAGTGGCGCATCCCCCTGCAGCACCGCACAGGCAACGGCTATGTTTTTTCAAGCCGCCATGTCTCCATCGACGAGGCGACGGCCACCCTATTGTCGGGCCTCGACGGCGAACCGCTTGCCGACCCCCGCCTGCTTAGCTTCAAGGCCGGCCGGCGAACGACGCTGTGGGTAAAGAACGTCGTCGCGCTCGGCCTGGCTTCCGGTTTTCTGGAACCGCTGGAATCCACCAGCATCCATCTGATTCAAACGGGTATCGCGCGGCTCCTCGAAATGCTTCCGACGCGGGCGTTCGCGCCGGCCGACACGCGTCGCTACAATCGCCTTATGGCAGCCGACTTCGAATCGATCCGCGACTTCCTGGTGCTGCATTTCCACATGACCCAGCGCAGCGACACGGCTTACTGGCGCGAATTGCGCGCCATGCCCCTGCCCGACAGCCTGTCCGACCGGCTTGACATCTATCGCGCCACCGGCCGGATTTTCCGCGAGAGCGACGAACTCTTCACCAAGACGAGCTGGCTGGCCGTTCTCGACGGACAGGAAGCCCCTGTGGACGGCGAAGACCCGCTGGCACTCGGGATTGCGGACGATGTGGCCGTTGCCCGTCTCGCCAGGATTGCCGACATCTCAGGCGCGGCGGTAAACCGGATGCCGTTTCACGGCGACTTCATCGCGGCGCATTGCCAGGCGGGGCCATTGGATGCGGTCAACGACGGACCTTGAAACGACGCCTCCACCGGCAGATCGTGAACGGCGCAGCCCTCAAGGCTTGACCTGATCACTGAGGTCAGGAACAGCCACAATGAGCGCCCTGGCGAACTCCGCCGAAAATACAGCCGCCCCTTTAGGTCCCAGGTGGGTGTAATCGAAGGTGACAGGCGGACGCGTTTTCTCGCTTTCGACCACTTCAGTCTTGTTTGTTGCCTGTGCGCCGGGTTTGAATGCGCCGACCGATGTGCCGGTCCTTGCGCCGTTCACGACGGCATCGGAAGGCGCTGCGACGGACAGATCCAGACTGGCGACAGGGCCCATCGCCTGGACGAGATCAACGGATATTCTGTGCAGATCGACCATCGGGACGTTAAGTTCCCTTG
>CBIHPL010000223.1:0-6110 GCA_966212005.1 uncultured Asticcacaulis sp. | reverse complement strand
AAGTTCCGGCAGTATCTCGGCGATGGCGTCCGCCGGTATCCACGGAATGACCTGCTCGCGATAGTCTTCGGACAGGAAGCCGAGAAGGTCGGCGACGTCGGCCGGATGCAGGGCATCCAGCAGTTCACGCAGGCGCATGCCGTCGCCGCGGTCGGCGGCATCGATGACCAGGGTGATATACTGGGGATTAAGGGCGTAATCGTCCTTGAGCGCGAAATCCTCGATCTGCTCAGGCGTTACCAGACCGCCGCCGATGTCTTCATCGCGTCCAGTCCTGATTTCGATCTCGGAGTCGGCTTTCTTTTGAGCGGCGTCGGACTTCTGGCTCATGGCTCAGGCCTCCCCTTTTGGCGCCCTGTTTCCGGCGCCACGCTCAAAAAATTCATCCGGATGGTGCGGTCAAGAAGACTCGAACTTCCACGCCTTGCGGCACAGCGACCTCAACGCTGCGCGTCTACCAATTCCGCCATGACCGCACAGTCATCCGGAGAGGCGCGGGCATAGCAACACTGAAAGCGTTTGTGAAGGGCTTTGTCGGAAAATATCGGCGTGCCTGTGAATAATCATGCCGATGAGGCACTCAGGCGGCCTTAAACTACGATCCCAGGGCCATGTAATCGTAGACGTCGGCCTGTCGGGTTACCACGATCGAGATTTTTTCCTCGAAAATCTGGATTTCTCCGCGCGCCACCGGATGATTGTTCGCCAGTATCCACACTTCGTCGTGTTCGCGGGCATCGAGCGGAATCACCGCGCCGCGGCCCATGCGCAGCAGTTGCTGCATCGGCAGGACGGAACGGCCGAGCAGAACGGAGATTTCGACGGGAACGGCGCCAACCTGGGAAATCGTCACAGGATACCTTGCTTGGATTCGAAGCGACTGCCACCCCATATTGCGGTGGCGGCAACGGAGACTTGCATCCGGAGCCAATTTGATAAATGACAAATCATGCTTGACGACGCGTTAATTCCCCAACCTTTTTTCAGGACCGATGACGGCGCCGCGCCCGAATGGATCGTCGCGCACGGCCTTGTCCCCTACCCCGACGCCGTGGCCTTCATGGAGGATCGCGCCAGCGCCATCGCCGAAGACCGGGCGCGGGAATGCATCTGGCTGGTCGAGCATCCGCCGCTCTATACGGCCGGTGTGTCGGCAAAGGACGGCGACCTGATCGCCCCGGAACGCTTCCCGGTCTACCCTACGGCGCGCGGCGGCCAATACACCTATCATGGTCCCGGGCAACGCGTGGCCTATGTCATGCTCGACCTCAACCGGCGCAAGAAGGATGTTCGTCTGTTTGTCGAGGCGCTGGAGCAATGGGTGATCGACACCCTGTGGCGCTTCAATGTCGAAGGCCATATCCGCCCCGGCCGCGTCGGGGTCTGGGTCGAACGCAAGGACAAGGGCTACAGTCCTCTGACTGAGGATAAGATCGCCGCCATAGGGATTAAACTTCGCCGCTGGGTCAGCTTTCACGGCATCAGCCTGAATGTCGAACCCGATCTCAGCCATTTCAGCGGCATCGTGCCGTGCGGCATTACCGAGTATGGCGTCACCAGCCTGCTCGATCTCGGCTTGCCGGTGACGATGGACGATGTCGACTACGCGTTGCGCATGAGCTTCGAGACCATCTTCGGACCCGTTGACGCCTAATCGTCACCCGGTTTGCGGACCGTCGGTTCGCGCTCGGCAATGGCGGCCTCCTCCACCGCCGGCAAGGCGGGCGGAACTTCCGTTTCGAAACTCGCCTGCTCAACCGGAGCTGCCGAGGTCTTCTTGCCGAACAGCGACAGCAGTCCACGCCACAGGATACCCAGGCCGGCCAGGATAAAGATGACGAACTTCTTGCCGAAAGCCAGCACCAGTCCCAAGAGCCCAAGCTTCTTCGCCGCCGCAACGCCAAGTCCGGCGGCGACCAGTCCGCCAACGCCATAGGCGGCCTTCGCGTCACCGTCCTTGTAATCGGCATAGCGCGCGCCTGCATTGTACGTTCCGGCCAGGGCCAGTTGCTGGGCCTGGGCGCGGATGCTCTCCAGTTCCGGCATGCTTGCGATCATGTTCAGGCTCAATACTCCGCCGCGGCCAAGAATGCGGATATCGTAATTGAGCGAGTGAACCTTGTTGTCGCCGACCCGTATATCCTGCGCCCAGATCATATAGTGGTGCGTGGCGTCGTAGGATGGCGGCTGCGCCCAGCCGACAAGGTGCATGGGCTCGTAGCCCGCCTTTTCGCGGGCCTGGTTGTTGTCGGCCTCGCCCTTCTGAATTTCCTTGAGATAGTCGTCGTAATTGGTCGTCGACGCGTCCTTGTCCGACACATATCCGCTTTTCTCGAACGAGACGACGGCGCCCCAGTCATTGAACGGCGTGCGTCCGGCCGGAAGGACCATTCCCAGGATGCCTTCCGCTGCGGACGGCGGATTGCCCCAGGCATCCACGATCACCTTGCGGGCGTCGGCTGCGTCGAGGAAGTAATATTTGTCCCCGAGCGTCAAGGTCGCCTCAGCCTCGTCGAGCTTCACATTTCCGGTTGTCGGATGAAGCCCGGCCATGAAACTGGCTTCCGCGGCCGCCTGGCTTTGAGCCGCGGCCTCGAGCGCGGCTTTTGTCGGGGCTTCGGCGCTTGAGGGCGCCGGCGCCGCAACGGCCGCCGACGCGGCGTAAAGGCCAAGACCAAGGGCCATCGCGGCCACTTTTAGAATACGGAACATAACTTCCCCCCGAAAAGCACTCCTTACTACTAAGTGCGTTCACCGAGGATTACAAGCCGGCTCAACCGCCAGCTGTCCGGATCGTTCCGGAACATCAAGGCGTTTGTTCCAGCGCCGCCTTGCGGAATGAAGTGCGGCCATAGCGGTTGTCGCCCCGCTCTCCAGGCATGACGCACAGGTCGATCACCGCCCAGACCAGCACCAAGACCGCGATAAAGTCAAAAAATCCCATGGGCCGGGGCCAGACCATGACGACGGCGATGAGTATGACCGCCGACCACCAGCCGGACCGGCCACGGTCATGGAGCCGTTTGGACAAAAGGCAGGCGCCGCCATAGATCAGCGCAGGATACACGATCCAGCCTGTGACGAACTGCAAGGGGCCCGACACCAGCGCCTCGTAGAAGGCCAGAACGAGCAGCAGCAGCGCGGCGCCGACCAGGAACGGCGTCTGGCGGATACGTCCGTCAGCGGAGAGAAACAGATTGCCCCAGTCGATCTTGGAAGTCATGCCAAACGCCATATAACAGGAAGGGCGACTGTCGCCAGCCGCCCCGGTAAAGTCAAGCCTTGCAGCTGCGTCTCCCCTATTCCGTCAGACGCGTCTTCTTGATCGCTTCGAACACCGCCGAAAGCGCCGTATTGATCTGGCTGGCGCTGGTCAGGTCGTAGAAGTAGTCCGGCCGTGTGGCGCACGCGCGCAGCATGTCCGAATTGCCCTCGATGACCTTGATGACAAAGACCGTGATTCCCTTGGCCTTGGCATTCGTGCACGCCTGGGCCGTGCGGGCGTCGATTTTCGCCTTGTCGGTCCACCACCGGTTCCTGGTGTTATCGCCGTCCGTGACGACGATCATGTATTTGCGGGTCGTGTCGTCGTTGAAGGCGACGCCCCCGCCGAACGGCGCGCTCGGCGACAGGACTTCCATGCCCCATTGGACACCGATCGTGATGTTGGTCTGAGCATTCGAGCCGCCGGCGACCATGCCCGTGACAAAGGTCCGCGCCGCCGTGATATTGTCGCTCAGGCCCTGGACAACCTTGAGCGAGTTGTCGGCGCATGGCACGGCGGGATACAAGGTATTGGCGTTCGTCGCCGTCGGCGCGTCGGCCTGGACGTCATAAGGCTGTGTGCGGTCCATGACGCAACCTTGCCAGGCACTGTGATTCGCCGCCGTATAGGGCGTGTTCAGCCACATGGTGCCGCCGCCACTGAAGACGCTGCCCGTCGACTTGGACACTGCCGCCGCTTCGCCATAGCCGTTGCTGTAGCTGGCATTGTAGATGATGGTTCCGGAGGGTACGGCGGTAAAACAGCCCGTCGTGCCGCTGAAACAGGTATTCTTGATGTCATTGGCGCTGTTGTAGTCGCCGGTGTTGCCGGTCGATCCGTTCTGCGATTCCAGGGTCTGCGTCGTCGAGGTCTGGGTCGAACCGGATGTCGAGGTCGCGCCGGTTTCAGCATTGGTCGAGGTGGTCGGCGTCACGGTCTTGGTCGTGGTGACGGTGTAGGTCGTTTCGCTATATTTCGAAACCGTACCGCCATAATTGGCGATCATATAGGTGTTATAATAGGTGCGCGTGACGCCGCCGACGACCTGATTATAGGTCTGGTAGTAGGCCTTGATGGTCTTCTTGCACTCTTCGACATTGCTCGCCGACTTGCACACCTTGTTATAGGTGTCGCGCAGCGCGTTGCAGAGATAACCATTGGTGCCGCTCTTGCAGCCTTCGGAGATGCTCTGGGTGCCGTAATAGACGTAGTCGTAATTGGTGCCGGCCGTCAGGCGGACCTGCGTGTTGAACGGGACGATCGCGACCTTCGTCTTCGATACGTTTTCGCCGCCGACCAGAAGGCTGGCCAGCACGTTGTCGACCGATGTTTTCAGGTTGGTCATCTTGTTGGCGCTGGCCATGGACCCAGTCGAGTCGAGCACCAGGGCAATCTCCGACTTCTGCATCTGGGACTGCGCCTTGGAGACGACGTTCAGATTGAAGCTGTCGATGCCGATCAGCGCGGCGAAATAGCTGGTGACCTTGGCATCGACCGTGTAGGTCTGGTCCATCGTGTTGCCGGTCGTGCTTTTCAACAGGGCCCTGTTGATGGCGTAAACCGAATCGTCGTGGAAATTTTCATCGAAGGCCTTGTCGGCCGCCAGCTTGCGCGTCGCATCGGACGTCGCATAGCTCAGCGACATGGCCCGCAGCAGCGCTGCGTCCGAGGCGTCCTGAACGTGCTTGCGCGCACTGTCCACGCGGGAAAAATCAACGGCGGCGCCGGCCGCGCCGAAGATGACAAAGGCGGACAGGGCGAAGATGACAACGGTATTGCCGCCGCGGTCCGAACAAAACCGGCGGACAGTTGAAAGAGAACGCCGCCAAAATCCAACTTTGGCGATCCGATTTTCCATGGACACTTTCAAGCGTGTGATCCTTGCAATTCCACAAGTGGGACGGATGATAGCGGTAAAACCTTAAGATCGGGAAAATCCGAAAATGAAACGCTGTAAAGCGTTTCACCTCAGAACACTTTCCGCAATCCCGCCATGCCCGCTGCAATTATCAGACCACAACGTCAAGAATAACAACAGTATAAAATTAACACATTATTAATCAGTGAGCCGGATTTTCTTGATCGACTTCATGATTTTACCCAGAGTTCCACTCAGCTCGTTGGCATTTGACAGGTTATAATAATATCCCGTGTTGGATGCGCACGCCTGAAGCTTTTCGGAATTGCCTTGCTCCAGCCGTATGGTGAAGATCGTAATCCCCAAATTCTTGGCATTGGTACAGGCCAGCGACATCCGGGCGTCGATCTGCGACGCTGTCGTCGTCCAGCGGTTCTGAGTGTTCTGGCCATCAGTCAGGACGATCATGTACTTGTTGACCGTCGGATCCGTGAAGGCGGCTCCGCCCTGGAATGGGGCGTCGGGCGACAGGACTTCCATGCCCCACTGAATGCCTATTGTGACGTTGGTATTGCCGGCCGGCGTCATTTTCTTGGCGTAGGCGCGGACCGAAGCAATGTCCGTCGTGAGCGGCACGATCGGCAGCAGGCTGTTGGTGGCACACTTGGACGCCGGATACAGGGTGGCGGCATTGCTGCCCGACGGTGCGTCCGACTGGACGTCGTAAGGCTGGGTTCGGTCGATGACGCAGCCCGACCAGTTGGCCGTGCCGACACCCAACAGGTCGTCATTCGACGTGACTGTGTTGTTGTCCTTGATCGTCGAGCCCGTGGCGCCATAGCCGCCCGTATAGGGGTAGCCGTAGGTAATCGTTCCGCTGTATTGGGAGTAGTTGTTATACCCGGCGTAGGACGGCGATATACCCGACGCGTAGGACCAGTCGTAACCATTGGTCGTTGAGTTGCCGGCCTGGCTGGCGGAGGAATT
>CBIHPL010000222.1:0-6122 GCA_966212005.1 uncultured Asticcacaulis sp. | reverse complement strand
GGCGTTAAGGCGCCGACTTGGGCAATGGTGTAGCGACGGGACACGCCGTCGCGATTGCGATACTGTAGGATAAAGGAGGCACGGCCATTCGGCTTCGTCCGAACGCCGTACCCTTTCAACTCGCTGTCAAAGTAAACCTTATCAACACCCGCTGGCAGACCATCGAGAAAGGTCTTTGTAATTCTGATATCAGATAGCCGTGGCATGGGTCCCCGCGCATTTGCTTACCCAAGGCCATTGGGTAAGCTAGAGGTAAGCAAAGCGCGGTAAACATGGCGAATATCGCACCTTTACCCACCTTTACCACAAGCGCCCAGGCGCAGGAATAGCAAGGGTTTGGGTTATGTGGGGATAATTCGGGTAAGCACAGGTAATGAGCGCAAAACCACCTTGCCAAGGTGGATGTCGAGAGTTCGATCCTCTTCGCCCGCTCCAATCTTCTCTTTGATTTTCAAAGGTTTTATTGGAACCACAACTGGTGTCCGATTTCCCATGTGGCACGTGAGTGGCACGCCAAGCTCTGAAAAGTAATCATCGATTGCCGCGCTGCCCGCGCCCAGATAGTCCGCACCATACTTTGCGTACTTCTCAGTCACGCCCGGCATCTTGTGTCCGAGCATCCCCTTTATCTCCTCCCAGGGAACGCCCCTAGCCCGAAGTTCGGTGGCCATCGTGTGACGTAAGCTATACGGGGTGATGTCCGACGGAAGCCCTAAATCGGCAACCAGCTTTGTAAAGCTCTTGCGAATGCAGGCAATGGGCTTGCCGCACCAGTTGACATACCTGGCCGGGAGTTTATCCGCCCGCTGTACGGCCTTCCCATGGGCGCTGAGAGGGTGTTCGAAAATCGGCACGCCATTGGCCAAGAACGGCAGGATGGTTTGCGTGATCGGCACCACCGGCCTCCCCTTCTTTGTGCGGCGCTTGCCTCTCGGATTGAGATCGATCAGTCGGGAAGTGAGGTCCACCTGATCAGGACCCAAATCAAGAATTGCGCCCGGTCGGCCGAGCGTATTCAGCGACAGAATTATGAACATGAAAAGGTGCGGCTGCTTATCTCGCGCTCCGATGATCAGCTTGGCCATTTGCGCCTTGGTCATGCGGTAGGCTTCTTCCTCATCGCTGCGATCCTTTTCATCGATGATGAAGGGTGCAGAAGTAATCTCCTGGCGCTTCCAGGCACGGTTCAACGCAGCGCGTCCGACAACGAGGACACGGCTCACATAGGAATTCTTGAAACCCTTGGCCTTAAGCCAAGCCAAGAACTGCTCTTGACGTTTGACCGTAAGGTCCGACACCAGCGCCTCACCCCAGAACTCGCTCCACATTCGCAGCGCTGGCTTCGCTGTATCGCTGCTGGCTAGGTGCTTGCCATGCTCATCCCAATAGCGAAGCAGAACAGTTGCCAGAGGCATTTTTTCAGGCGTGACATCTCTGAGTTCCGCCTGAAGCGTGACGTGCTCGGCTAATTTTAGTTCGGCTACGCGAAGGTCGCCTGTGCCAGTGCTGATGCGCTTTGTTTGTTTAACCGCCTTTGTTTTCATGGACCGCCGCATTTCCAAGCCTACGCAAAGCGTGAAAAATGTCTGCGGCCTCATTGGGAATTACGCGGTCGTAGGACAGTCGCTTGATAGTTTGTTCAAAGGTCTCGGATTCACCGCGATACTGAGCATGGCGAGCGGCAATCAGCTTTGCCAGCGTTTCACCAAACTGACGGACCTTGAAAATAGACGTGGCGGGATCGTCTCGGAAATACCGTTCCGACAAACTCCCTAGCGCCGCAAGCTTAGGCTCAAACGCTGAGAGAAACTCGAAATTTAGAGACGGCAATCTCTGCCATCATCTAAGACATCAATTCGCACAACGTAGCTCATACCCTATGTAAGCAGACAAGATTGCGAATGTCACCACATCGTTTGCGGTTTGCAGCAGGCATCGTTGCGCGCTTCGAGCCGTGATCAACGGCACGTAAGTGGCACGCTGGGTTTGCGGAATCCCTTATTTCTCTTGCGGTCCCGTGCGGTCTTTTGCGGTCACATGCCACTGAAAAGACACGTGAAACTGCACCTTGCCAAGGTGGATGTCGAGAGTTCGATCCTCTTCGCCCGCTCCAATCTCTTATTTATTTCCTGTTCTTCTCTGCCTCTTCGACCAGACGGCTGTGCGTCTGTTCGTCCGGCTTCTTTTCGACGGTGCGCTGGTCCGGATCGGGCATGGGGGCAGGCGTACGAATGGTCTTGTCTAACTTGCTCATGTCCCTATCCTATCCGATCCTCGGGCCATTGCTGGTCAGGTCGTGACGCTTCTCTTCATTCTGGATTGATTTGCCGTCATCGGTTTCGAGCAGCCCGTCCGCCGGCAGCTTTTCCTGCGTCAGGATATGCTTGTCATGCCGCGTCCCTTCCGGCTGACGCGTCAGCGCGTCGCCGCCCTTGTCAGCGTCATCGACAACGCCCTGGAAGCGATCGACCACTTCCTTCTGGCGCGGATTATCCTTGATCGTCATGGCAAAACTCCTATCGTTCGCCATGAACGATAGGAGTGATCAGCTAAGGTTTCGCTCCGGTTGACCGGTCAGAAAAGCAAGAGCCGCTAAACCAGCCCCGCCGCCAGTGACAGTTCGACCGCGTCCCGGGTCGCCTTTTCATAGTCGCCGTTGAGCGGATTATATTCCAGGCCAAGGAAACCCTTATAGCCGGCGGCGCGGATGCCCTTCAGCAGGTTGACGTGGTTGACCTCGCCCGTGCCCGGCTGGTTACGGCCCGGCACGTCGCCAAGCTGGACATAGCCCACCTGGTCGATGCCCGCCTTGAACTTGTTGATCAGGTCGCCTTCTTCATGCTGCATGTGGAAGAAGTCCCACTGGATCTTCACCATCGGGGAATTGACTGCCCGGCACATGGCCACGGTCGGTCGCGAGCCGTTGAGCAGGAAGTTCAGATGGTTGACCGTGTTGAACGGTTCGACCAGCGCCATCAGCCCGGCGTTTTCCAGCATCGGCGCGATGCGCATCAGGCCGACCGTATAGCTGACCAGCATGTCTTCGCGCGACATGCCTTCCGTATTGTGGTGGCCAACGAGGGTAATCTGGGAACACCCCATTACCTTGGCGTCGGCGATGGCGTCCTTGATCATTGCATCCAGTTCGCCGTACTTGGCAGGACTGGTGAAGGCCGGTGCCGCCGGGGCGAACTGCGAGACCTTAAGTCCATGCTTGTCCAGTTCGGCTCGGATCGCCTGGGCATTGATGGCGCCGTCGTCGCGCCGGGCCGGCCAGAATTCAACAGTCGTAAAGCCGCACTTCGCCGCCAGGGCAAAGCGTTCCAGGAACGGCTTGTCGCGGAACCACATGTCGACGTTGCAGGCATAGGGCGCCAGGGCTGCCTTTGCATCGATCTTTTTGTCGGTCTTGGCCGGCTTGGCCGCCTGGGCTGCCGTCGCCGCCATGACGGTACCCGCCGCCAGCATGGCCGATCTGCGTGTCAGTTGTGCCTTGTCCATCGTCCGCCTCCAATTGTGTGATATTTGCGATGACCCTACGATGCGATTTCACGGTGCGCAACTGCATCTTACCGCGTCATTACTTTTCCCCTGCCGCTCTCATATTTCAAGAAAACGGCGAATGTCCTAGCCCTTGACCATCGTTAAACACAACAAGGAGGACGTTATGGGTAAAGGTATTCTGCTTTGGTTGCTTGGGGTGCCTATCCCCATCATTATCCTGCTCGCTCTCATTCGCTGACGGGTGTGAACATGGACACCCCTTCCGAAGCCATCGGCCGGCACGACCGGTCGAACAGCGAATCCAACCAATCCGGCATCCATTGGGCCGCCATTTTTGGCGGCGCCGCGGCCGCCGCAGCCATTACGCTGATCCTTACCCCGCTGGGATCGGCCCTGGGCTTCGCCTCCTTCTCGGTCTTCACCGCCGACGCCGAAGATGCGTTGAAGGCCGGCACCGGCGTCGCAATCTGGCTGGTGGTCATGCAGTGGCTGTCGTCGGGCGTCGGCGGTTATCTGGCCGGACGGATGCGCGTCAAATGGGCCGACCTGCACAGTGACGAAGTCTTCTTCCGCGACACGGCGCATGGTTTCCTGTCATGGGCGGTCGCCTCGCTGTTCATGGCTTTCCTGTACGTTGCCGCGGCCGGTACCGTCCTGCGAACCGCATCGACCGTCGCGGCGGGCGCTGCCGAAAACGACCGCCTGGCCTACACCGCCGAAAGTCTTTTCCGAGGCGCAACGACGCCGTCGGCCGACGCCAGCGCCGAAGCCGGCCGGATCATTGCGACGGGCATGACCGACGGAGCCGTTACCCCCGCGGACCGCGCCTACCTGGTCCGTCAGGTCACGACCCGCACCGGCGTCAGCCAGCCTGAAGCCGAGGCGCGCGTCAATGCCGCCCTGACCAATGCCGAAGCCACGAAACAGAAGGCCAAGGCGGCGGCGGAAAAAGCCCGCAAGGCCATGGTCGCCCTGCATTTCGCCCTGTGCCTGTCGCTCCTGATCGGCGCCTTTATCGCCAGCGTTGCGGCTGCCCAGGGCGGACGGCTACGCGATAAGCATTAATGCCTTTCACCCTCTTTCCCGCCAGGATGGGCAGGGAAGAGGGTGAAGACATCCCGTCGGCGAATAACCACGGGGGCTTCCTCGTTTTCCGCGCTTAAACATTTGTGATGTAAGATAATTACCTTGCAACTCTCTTCAGGTACGGTTTTTGCTGGAGAACCGGCCACAGGGCGAAATGTGTCGCAAATTGCATCAGCGGCGCCTCCACCTGCAGAAGACCGGCACAGGCAAGGGTTAATAAGCGCGCATGTTGTTGACGAGCGAGCAAGATCTGATTTTGGTCCTGGGCGTCGTTGCCGCGGTCCTTCTGGCGCTGTCGATCGGCGCAGGCGTCCTGGCGACCATGAAGTCCATGCAGGTCCGCCAGTTCCAGGACCTTTTGTTCAAGGCCGAACGCAAGATCGACACGCTGGAACGGCGCATGTTCAACGTGCTCAATGCCGTGCCCGTGGCCCTGGTCGAAACCGACGCATCCGGCAAGTTCACCTTCGCCAACCGCGCTGCCCACACGCTTCTGGGCCGCAAGGACAACGAACTGATCGGCCTGCGTTTCCATTCGGCGACCTGGGGCATTACCTTTCCGGACGGCCGCGTCGTGCCCGCCGACATGCTGCCGATCGCGCGCACCCTGCGCGGCCAGACGGTCAAGGGTTTCCAGCACCTCATCGTCAACCACGGCAGCCACGAAAAGATCCTGGTCAGCGTCACCTCCATGCCGATCATGAACGGCAACGGTGAAGTCATCGGCTCGACCTCGGCCATGGTCGAACTGGAAAGCAATGCCGGCGAAGGCGTCGACGATCTGACCGGCCTTTGGCGTGGTCACTGGTTCAGCGCGGCCGCCGTACCCTTCTGGGGGCTGGACGCCAAGGGCCAGATCATCGATATCAACAATGCGGCGCTCGACACCTTTGATGTCAGGCGCGAGGACGTCCTGGGCAAGACCTGGACACACATCTTCGTCACCGACGCCGACTTCCAGAACGCCATCAACTATCTTGGCGACGCACAGGACGAGACGTCGCCGCACAATGACAAGACGACGCGGCTGACGCTCCGGGGCAGCGAAGGCGAAAAAGCGATGATCGTCAGCGCCTGGGCCGTCCATACCCACGAAGGCGGAGAACACGGCATCACAGTCATGGCCCTCCCGGCGCCCGACGCGCCCGTTGCGGCCGCAGAGGAGACTAACATGGCCTTCAAGCCTGCCTCGGAACTCACCGACGACGACGCCCAGGAGCTCGAAGACCTGCGCAATGCCGAGGTCGCCCTGGCGTCGCTCGGCATCGGCGTGTGGCAGTACGACCGTGAGGCCGAAATCATCGTTGAGGACGAAGGCATGCGCCGGCTGATCGGCCGTGAATATGACGGTGGCCCGACCTTGATTTCCGACGACGATCAGGCGCGCGCCGATGTCGCTTTTGCCGATCTGCTGAGTGGCAAAAGCGATGTCCTGGGGCTCGACATCCGTGTCGTCGACAAGGGGCAGGAGCGCTGGATCACCATGCGCGGCCAGGCCGAGATTACAGAAGCCGGCGAGCGCCAGATCTATG
>CBIHPL010000221.1:0-6128 GCA_966212005.1 uncultured Asticcacaulis sp. | reverse complement strand
GTAGATCGCCCCTAATGCGCCCCAAATAAGGCAACCAATACCGATAAGAACGAAAATCCAATGCAGAACCCGTGCAAAGCGCACAACGCCTGAAGGGTTTTCCTTGATCTGCTTCGGCCAAATCCAAGCTGGTAAGTTTTGCATAGCGCCCCCAAATTCGCGCGAGAATGCACCAGCGCGGCAAATTTGGCGAGAACATGATGCCGAAAAAGCAAAAATAATATGCTTACCCCTTGCTTACCCGCTCAAATGCGGTGTACGCTGCGGTTAACTGCGGCTGCCGTAAGGCTATGATCTTATTGGGGAAAGATTGGAGCGGGCGAAGAGGATCGAACTCTCGACATCCACCTTGGCAAGGTGGCGCTCTACCGCTGAGCTACGCCCGCTCATTAATCCTTGAGGCCATCTGGGGCCTTTCGGAGCAGTCATCCGTTTAAGATGTCTGCCGGAGAGGGGCGCCTTATAAACGGAAGGCGGAAATCATTGCAAGGGCCTAAATCACGAATCCTGTGAAAAAGTTTTGCAGGCTGATCTGCCTCCTTACAGCATGGCCGGGATAACGCGATCCGGCGGGCGGTGGCCGTCCTGGAAGGTTTTCACGTTCAGGATGACGCGGTCGCCCATATCCTGGCGCGCTTCGATCGTCGATGACGCCATGTGCGGCAGCAGCACCGCATTGGACAGGCCGATCAGTTCCTGGTTGATGGCCGGCTCGCGTTCGTAGACGTCCAAGCCAACGCCGGCGATGCGCTTTTCGCGCAGCATGGCCGCCAGCGCCTGTTCATCGACGATCTGGCCGCGCGCCGTATTGACGAGGATGGCGTGGGGCTGAAGCCTTGCCAGCCGCTCGGCGCTGAGCAGGTGATGCGTGTTTGAACCGCCCGGTGCGTTGATCGATACGACATCCATACGCGACAGCATCTGGTCGAGATCGTCCCAGTAGGTCGCCTGAAGGTCGTCGCTGATCCGCGCCGATACCGGTTTCCGGTTGTGATAATGGACGCTCATGCCAAACGCCCGGGCCCGGCGGGCAAGGGCCTGGCCGATGCGGCCCATGCCCACAATCCCTAAACGCTTTCCGAAGATGCGGCGGCCCAGCATAAAGGTCGGCGACCAGGCGGAAAACTCGCCTTTCTGAACGATTTCGGCGCCTTCGACGAAGCGGCGCGACACGGCCAGGATCAGGCCCATGGTCATCTCAGCCGTGTCTTCGGTCAGCACGCCCGGCGTGTTGGTGATGATGATGCCTTTTTCCGCCCCGCGCACGATGTCGATGTGATCGTAGCCGACGCCGAAATTGGCCACCATCTTGAGCTGCTCACCGCATTCGTCGAAAAATTCGGCGTCCAGGCGATCATTGATCGAGCTGACCAGCACGTCGGCGGTCTTGGCGGCTTCGAACAGTTTGTCGCGCGGCATCTGGTCGAGCGTCAGCCACAGGGTGGTATTGAACAGCTCGCGCATCCGGGTTTCGACGGCGTCCGGCAGTTTGACGGTCAGGATGACTTTGAGTTTCGGGGTGCTCATCAACAGCCTTCTGGACCCTGCGGCGATTAGGGTCTTGTTAACCAAATCTGAACCCTTGCGACGGAATCATGCGCGCCAGTACCAACAGGGTCAGTTTCCCCGAAATGCCGCGCAATCCGTCCAGAGTTCAGGTCCAAGCCTTTCCCATGCCCTCGACTGTATGGTCAAGCGCTTTTGCTATTCTTATCGCCTTGACAGCGTTGGTCTTTGCGGGCTTTCCGACACCGGTTCATGCTGAGACGCCGTCCTTCGACACGCCCTCGGGAAGCCCGGTGCCGCGCTGGGCGATGCTGCGCCGCTCGGAAGTCTACGCCCGCAAGGGACCGAGCAAGGACAGCCGGATTGTCTGGACGTATCGCAAGGCGTCCATGCCGGTTCAGATTATCTCGGAAACGCGCGACTGGCGGCTGGTCTGTGATGTCGACGGCGGCGTGGCCTGGGTCAGCAAGACCATGCTGCAAAGCCAGAAGACCGTGATGGTGCCCAACAACGGCAAGAAGCTGGAACTGCGCGCCTCTCCGGACACAGGCAGCAAGATCAAGGCCTATATCCGCCCGCGCAGCCTGGCGCAGATGGACAAGTGCAAGAAGGACTGGTGCAAGGTGACGGCGGGCGGCATCAGCGGCTGGGTGCCGCAGGCCTCGCTGTGGGGAACCCAAACTCAGGCCGTGTGCCGCCGCCCGGACATGTTCGCCACGCGCTAGCCGTCCCACTGGCTGAACAAGCCGCTACAAAAAACAATTGAGCCCTAGCGCGGTGTCGTGTAACGCAACCTGTCAATTCGTTACACCGGCCATGCCGCCGCGGAGCCCATCTGCCTATGTCTGAGCGTCCTTCCTCCCTCGATTACGAAGCCCTTTTGGCCTGCGGGCGCGGAGAGATGTTCGGTCCCGGCAATGCGCAACTGCCGGCCCCGCCGATGCTGATGTTCGATCGCATCATCAAGATCACCGAAGACGGCGGCGCCAACAACAAGGGCTATATCGAAGCGGAACTCGATATCAATCCGGACCTGTGGTTTTTCGCCTGCCACTTCATCGGCGATCCGGTCATGCCGGGCTGTTTAGGATTGGACGCCATGTGGCAGCTGGTCGGCTTCTATCTCGGCTGGCGCGGCAATCCCGGCCGTGGCCGCGCGCTGGGTGTCGGCGACGTCAAGTTCACCGGCCAGGTTACGCCGAAGGTGCAAAAGGTCGTCTACAAGATCGACATGAAGCGCGTCATGTCGGGCAAACTGATCATGGGCATCGCCGATGGGGTTGTGGAAGCCGACGGCAAGCTTATCTATCAGGCATCGGGACTGCGTGTTGGTCTGTTTGATGCCAAGGAACTGGGCTAAGCCGCATTCAAAGACGGCTGCCGGGGGATGGACTAACAGAATTCAGGATTTGCGGAATGCGTAGAGTAGTGGTGACAGGTCTGGGGATTGTGTCGTCGATCGGCACGGGTGTAGACGAAGTGACCGATTCGCTGCGCAACGCCCGTTCGGGCGTTGTCTTTGCCGAAGACTATCGTGACCACGGCTTCAGGTGCCAGGTCCATGCCCCGGCGAAGATCGGCGACTGGACCCAGATGGTCGACCGCCGCGCCGCCCGCTTCCTGGCGCCCGGCACGGCCTATGGCCATATCGCCATGGAGCAGGCCATTGCCTCTGCCGGCCTGGAAAAGGATGACATCTCCAACGAGATGAGCGGCATCCTGTTCGGCTCGGGCGGGCCATCGACCCGGGCCATCGTCGAAGCCGCCGACACCACCCGCGAAAAGGGTTCCCCCAAGCGCATCGGGCCGTTCGCGGTCCCCAAGGCCATGTCCTCCGGGCCGTCGGCGACATTGGCTACCTGGTTCGAAATCAAGGGCCTGAACTATTCGATAAGTTCGGCCTGCGCGACTTCGGTGCACTGCATCGGCGCGGCCGCCGAACAGATCATGATGGGCAAGCAGGACCTGATGTTCGCCGGTGGGACCGAAGAACTCGATTGGACGCTGTCGGACCTGTTCGACGCGATGGGCGCCATGTCGTCCAACTTCAATGAGACGCCTTCGGTCGCCTCGCGCGCCTACGACCGCGACCGCGACGGCTTCGTCATCGCCGGCGGCGCCGGCATGGTCATCCTCGAAGATTATGAACGTGCCAAGGCGCGGGGCGCCAATATCCTGGCGGAAATCGTCGGTTACGCCGCCAATTCGGACGGCTATGATATGGTGGCGCCGTCGGGCGAGGGCGCCGAACGCTGCATGAAGCTGGCCATGCGCGGCGCCGGCAATCGCCGCATCGCCTATCTCAACCCGCACGGCACTTCGACCCCGGTCGGCGACGCCAAGGAAATGGAAGCCGTGCGCAATGTCTTCGGCAATGACATGCCGCTGATCTCCTCGACCAAGTCGCTGACGGGCCACAGCCTGGGCGCGGCGGGCGCGCAGGAAGCCATCTACTGCCTGCTGATGATGCAGAACGGTTTCGCCGCCGAAAGCGCCCATATCGAGAATCTCGATCCGGCCTTCGAAGGCATGCCGATCCTGCGCGAACGCAAGGACACGCCGCTGGAAACCGTGATGTCGAACTCGTTCGGCTTCGGCGGAACGAATGGGACGCTGATCCTGTCGCAAGCTGATTTGTAAGAGCCTCCGGCGGCAAGGGAGCTTGCTCCCTTGACCCGCAAGTGGATATTTGCTCAAACCGCGCAACCACTTATTGCGAGGACAAGACCATGGCTGAAGACGGTTGGGTATTCCCCAAGGGCGAACTGATGAAGGGCAAAAAAGGCCTTGTCATGGGTATCGCCAATGACAAGTCCATTGCCTGGGGCATCGCCTCGCAACTGGCCGCGCAAGGCGCCGACATGGCCTTCTCGTATATGGGCGAGTCGCTGTTGCGCCGCGTCGAGCCGCTGGCCCAGTCGGTCGGCGTCAAGCATCTGATCGAGTGCGACGTCACCTCGGACGCGTCGATGGACGCGGCCTTTGCCAAGCTTAAGGAAATCTACGGCGAGATCGACTTCGTCGTCCACTCGATCGCGTTTGCCAACAAGAATGAACTGCAAGGCTCGTTCGTCGAGAACACCACGCGCGACAGCTTCCTGCTGGCCATGAACGTCTCGGCCTTCTCGTTCGTCGACGTGTCGCGCCGCGCGGCCGAGCTGATGCCGAATGGCGGTTCGCTGATCACGCTTACCTATCTCGGCGCCGAACGCACCATTCCGAACTACAACACCATGGGCGTCGCCAAGGCCGCGCTCGAAGCCTCGACGCGCTATATCGCGCGCGATCTGGGCCCCAGGGGCATCCGCGCCAACGCCATCTCGGCCGGCGCCATGCGCACGCTTTCGCTGGCCGGCATCTCCGGCGGCCGCGGCCTGCACTCCAAGAGCGGCCAGTTCTCGATGACCAAGACCGAAACCTCGATGGAAGGCGTGGCGGGCTGCGCCCTGTGGCTGGCGTCGGATCTCGGTCACTCCACGACCGGCGAAGTCGTCCACGTCGACGGCGGGTTCCATGCCGTAGGCCTCCCCGACGGCTTGGAATAAAAATCGTCAGCCTTGGTCATCTAGTGCGTCGGCGTCGCTTGGCTGTATAAGAATACAGCCGGCGCTAGCCTCCTGCTATTCGACTCAAGGCTGACGATTTTGGGTCCGGAGAATATTATGCCGTTCGGTAACGCGCCAACATTGGAAGATATCGAAACGATCGCGCGCACCGCGCTTGAGCGGCTGCCTGAGCCATTCGCCGGGCATCTGCGCGGTGTCGTCCTGATCGTCGAGGATTTTCCGTCCGAAGAATTGCTGCAAGAGCTGGGCATCGAAGACCCGTTCGACCTGACGGGCCTGTACAGCGGAAGACCCGCTGAGCTGGAAGTCATGACGGGCGACCTGCCGCCGATGATCCACCTGTTCCGCCGGCCCATTTTGGACGAGTGGGCAGACGGCGGGGTGACGCTGGAGGACCTGGTGGTCCATGTCGTCGTCCACGAAGCCGGTCATCATTTCGGCCTGTCGGATGACGACATGGAGTGGCTGGAAGCCGAGCTGAAAAGCCCGGTGCATTGAGCAATGTCCAAAAAGTGTGCAGCGGTTTTTGGCTAAACATTGCGACCAGATAAATTAACCGGCGGCAAGCTGCTCGCGCTTGCCCTTGATGGCGCGCAATGTCCCGATGACGCAGTAGCGGGCCATCAGGAAGCCGACCGCGACCAGGACGATCAGAAGGGGATAGATCCATACGCCGGCAATATCGCTTGCGCCTTCGGGTGGGTTCCAGGTGCCGAGCCTGAGCATGGTGTTGTGATCCTCCTCACGGTACCAAAGCCCGACCAGTTCCGGCCGGAAGAGTTTGATGACCAGGGAAATGGCTGAGCTGAGCCCTATGCTTCCGGCGATGAGCGTGCCCATCAGGCCGAAGAAGGCCAGGGTGCTGCGGCCGGCGAAAGCGGTAAGCGTCTTGAGCATGGGAAGGATCCTTTTGCTGGTGAGGGCGGTGTTGAGCGAATGCTCGTCCAGGAAGCCACGGGCATAGACACCGGCATCGCCAAACCCGTGCAGCGCCTGGCTGGACGAAAGGCCGGCGGCGATCCGGTCCTGGAGATGCGCGCGGGCTTCGCGGACGAT
>CBIHPL010000220.1:0-6131 GCA_966212005.1 uncultured Asticcacaulis sp. | reverse complement strand
AATCATAGGGCCCGAAACGCGGCACATGACGCGCCCAGTGATTGGTTCGCCCGCCCAGCATCCGCGCCCGCCACCATTCGAACTTGCTGCCGGCAGCGACCGAGTAAGGCTCACCCGGCACGCGCCAGCCGCCGTCGATCGTGGCGTCGTAAAAGCCGAATGGCTTGTCGGTTGTGCCCTGACCACGCAAGGGCGCCTCGTGCTCCTGCCCCAGCATGTTGATCTCGGTCGCCGGGTCGAAAGCACGCCCGGCTTCCAGCAGCAGGCAACGGATGCCCGCCCGGGTCAGGGCGTAGGCGGTCATGCCGCCCCCCGCACCCGAACCGACAATGATGACGTCTGCATTGAACGGTGCCGCAGCCATGTTCCAATCCCCCGAACAGCCCTTTCGGGCCGCGCTTTTGTAAGCCCAGTCTTAGCCCTTGAGGTACTTAATGCTGGCCGTGATGCTGGCGAACGGGTCGGCCGGATTGTCATGCTCGACGAAGATATTGGTCACGCCGGCCGGCTTGGCCGCTGCGAAGACCTTGGCCCAGTCGATCGTGCCCTGGCCCACCGGCGTCATCTTGCCGTCGGCGCCCTTGTCCTTGACGTGCAGCAGGCGGATGCGGTCGCCGTGTTCATGCAGGACGTGAACGGGGTCATGGCCGGCGAAGCTGGCCCAGTAGCAGTCGAGTTCGAAAGCCACGAGCTTCGGATCGGTATGTTCCAGCAGCAGGTGGAACGGCATGCCGTCCGGCGTATTCTGGAACTCGAAATCGTGGTTGTGATAGGTCATCTGCAGGCCGCGCGCCTTGCACAGCTCGCCCCAACCGTTCATCTTCTTGCCGAGCGCGACCCACTCCTTGCGCTGGTCAGGCTGCAGCCAGGCGAGGACGGCGTATTTCGCGCCCAGCGCCGCCATGTCGTCGAGCGCGGCTTCCGGGCGCTTGAACCAGTCATCATAGCCGACGTGGCCGGAGACGCATTTCAGACCCGTGCCGTCGAGCATGGCGCGCAACTCCCTGGCCGATTTGCCGGCGAAACCGGCCGTTTCGACCTCGTCGAAGCCAATGGCGCGTACCTTGGCCAGGGTGCCGGCCGGGTCGGCGTTGAAGGCGTCGCGGACCGTATAGAGTTGCAGGCCAATTGTCTTGAACGGCTTGCCGCCGAGGCCGGCGAAGGCAGCGCCACCCAGGCCTGCGACGGAGAGCGCAGCGGCGCCTGCAAAGAAGTGACGGCGGGACAGTTGCATGGTCATGGTTTTGTTTCCTCGGAGTTAGATCACACCCGCCTTGAACTGCTTGGCGGCATAGTCGGCGGCGCGGGCCGTAAAGGCCATGAAGGTGAGCGACGGGTTGACGCAGGAGGTCGACGCCATCTGCGCGCCGTCGGTGACGAAGACGTTCGGCGCGTCGTGGAGCTGGCTCCACTTGTTGACCACCGAATCGTTGGGATCGTTGCCCATGCGCGCGCCGCCCATTTCGTGGATGGCGTCGCCGGGGACGTGGACATCCTGGTTGCCGTAGACGTTCTTGAGACCCGCGGCCGTCAGCATCTTCTTGCCGGTTTCCAGCGCGTCGGCCATCATCTTGTGCTCGTTCTCGCGGAAGGTGACGTTGAAGACCAGTTGCGGCACGCCATAGCGGTCGACCTTGGTCGGATGAAGCGTCAGGGTATTGTCCTTGTACGGCAGGCATTCACCAAACGCCGTCATGCCGAACATCCACGGACCGTACTTGCGCATGCCGTTCTTCATGTCCGCGCCAAAGCCGCCCGGATCGGCCGGGCCGCGCCCTGCCCCGCCCTGATACCCGAAGCCGCGCAGGTAGCCGACCTCTTCTTCACCGGCCCTGCCCAGATTGCGGAAGCGCGGCACGTAAATCCCGCCCGGACGGCGGCCGTATTCGATCGTGTCGTCGAAGCCCGGCACCTGTCCCCCGACAGAGACGCGGAAGATGTGGTCCATGACGTAACGGCCAAGCGTTCCCGACCGGTTGGCGAAGCTGTCGGACCGGCCTTCGGCGCGCGAATTGAGCAGCAGGTGAACCGAGGAATTTGACGACGCGCAGACAAAGACGATACGCGAGCGAGAGATCTTGCCGACCTTGGTATTGGCGTCGACGACACGCACGCCGGTGACGCGCTTTTTCTTTTCGTCGTATTCCAGGCTGGTCACCACGGAATCCGGCATGACGGTCAGGTTGCCGGTCGCCATGGCCGCCGGCAGGGTCGAGGCCTGGGTCGAGAAATAGGCGCCAAAGCTGCACCCGCGCGAACACTGCGACCGGTTCTGGCAGCGCGTCCGTCCCTGTTCCGGCTTGTCCTCGGTCATGTTGGCGTTGCGGATATGGATCAGCTTGCGGCCCGGATTGGCGGCTTCGAAGCGCGGCTTGACCCACTCCTCGGCGATGTTCATCGGGTGCGGCGGCTGGAACTCGCCGTCCGGCAATTCTTCCAGGCCGTCCTTGTTGCCGGCGATACCAGCCCATTTTTCGACGTAGGAATACCACGGCGCGATATCTTCATAGCGGACCGGCCAGTCATTGCCGTTGCCGTCCTTCTTGTTGGCTTCGAAATCGACCGCATTCCAGCGCAGCGAGACGCGGCCCCAGGTGATCGACTTGCCGCCGAAAATGGCCGGACGCACCCAGCGATAGGCCTTTGAATCCTCGTAGGCATAAGGGTTCAGGCGGTCATTGTTGAAATACTGGACACGGTCGGAACCGTCCGCACCGCCATAGCGGCTCTGAAAATAGTCGCTGGCGACCAGTTCCTTGGGGACGCGGCCGCGATAGGGCATCTCCCACGATCCCTTGCCGTCATAGGGGTAGTCACCGTGTTCGACCATGCGGCCGCGATCGAGCATCAGGACTTTCAGTCCTTTTTCGGTCAGTTCCTTGGCGGCCCAGCCGCCGCTGATGCCAGATCCGATGACGATCGCATCGAAATCATATGTACCGGCTTGCGCCATGTGATTAATCCTCCGGGGAAGCCCGTCTACGCGAGCCTTGTATTCGATTACAATTTATAGCCGCGCATCCGGCAAAAGGGGTTGGATAGCGGTAAGGCGAAATGAAATATCAACCGGCGAAGATGCGGCCGACCTTGGCGTAAGGGTAGTGGCCATCATATTCGCCGGGCACCGGCAGATAGGACCGCTCAACCGTCACACCGGTCTCCGAAGTGTAATAGCCGGTCAGAACCATCTGGCGCAGCGAGGGCCAGAAGTCGGAGGGCGCAGCCGTCACCTTGCCGGTCATCAGCGCGGTCAGGGCAGCATCTTGGTCGGCGGGCTTGGCCTTGGCGAAACCTGTACTGTGGGCGGCAAGCGCATCCAGCCCCTTGATGAAATTGTCGCGTTCCTGTGCGGTGAAAAAATCGGCCAGCATCAGTTCGATATAGTCTGGGACGCCGGCAGCGATGGCGCCCGGCGTATCCGTCGTGGGCACGATGCGCTCGCTGGCGGCTTCGAGGACCGCGCGCTGCGCAGGATTCAAAACCTTACGGGACGCCGTAAAGCCGCCGGTCAGGCCGGTTTCGACCGCACGCGCCAGCGGCGCGATCAGGGCAGAGCCGAATATTGTGACAAAGGCGGCGGCGCCTAACAGGCCGCGCCGGCTGAGATGCAGGGAGTCCCCCTGTGGGGTTGTTACAAAGGACATTCGCGGGCCGCTTCCTCGCTTGTTTTAATCTATTGCCGGCGGGCGTCCCGGAGCCCGGCCATGTTGGTGGGGACGCGTCTCCCCCGCGTCCCGGCGGCATAGAAGCATGGATTCCCCCAGGCCACAAGACCATGACGGCCTCAAGGCCATTGATGTCGAAAGAGAGGCTTGACTTTAAGTGTTATTTAAATTTATATGCACCTAACGCAATTAAATTCGCATCCTGTCAAAGGCCGTTTGTCATGTCAAAGTTCGCTGTGCCGCAGGGTCCCGTCAGTATTGTCATCAAGATTGTTGTCGTCGTGCTGGCGCTGGCCTTCATCAGGGAACAGTCCGCCCAACTGACCGACCTTGTCTGGGAGGCAGGCGACTGGCGGCACAATGGCGCGCTGATCTTTACCTTTTGGCTGTCCCTGCTGGCGCCGGGCTTCTACCTGTTTGCGGCCTGGGCCGCAGCCGACGTTTTTGGCCGCCTCGACAAAGGCACGCCGTTTACGCCAACCCTGGTCAGGGGCGTGCGCGAAGTCGGCCGGAATCTGATGTGGGGCGCCGTCGCCGCCATTGTCGTCGCGCCGACCATGACGCCGTGGGCCGACGACCGCTTTCGCGGCATCCGCTACGACCTCGACATCGAAAGCGTGACGATCGGCCTGGTCGGCGTCGTGCTTTACATCCTGGCCAAACAAGGGCAGGCGCTGAAGGCTGAACTGGAACAATTCGTCTGACATGCCTGTCCGCGTAACCCTCGACATCATGCTGGCCCGCCGCAAGGTGCGCGCCAAGGACGTCGCCGCCCGGATCGGGTTGTCGGAAACCCAGCTCAGCCTGCTGCGCACCGGCAAGATCAAGGGCATGCGCTTCGACACCTTGTCCAAGCTGTGCCTGATCCTCGATTGCCAGCCGGCCGACATCCTCGAATACGATCGCGACGAAAGTGATTTGAACACGGACGATGAAGGGTAGAATAGCCTGCCCATGATCCGCTTGACTGCCTGCCTGGCGCTGCTCGCCTTTGCCCTGCCCGCTACCGCCGCACCGCCGGTACGGGTCATGAGCTACAATATCCGCATCGATGTGCCGAACGACGTACCGCGCTGGGCCGAGCGCAAGGGACCAATGATCAGCCAGATCGCCTTCCTGGCGCCGGATATTCTGGGCGTACAGGAAGCCCAGCAAACCGCCGTTGCCGACCTGGCCGCCAAACTGCCAGGCTTTACGCATTACGGCCTGGGTCGCGACGACGGCAAGCTTGGCGAGACCACGACCGTTTTCTGGCGGACGGAGCGCTTTGACGTTCTGCACAAGAGTACCGAGTGGTGCTCGCGCACGCCGCAGACACCCGGCAAGGACTATGACGCCGCCTATCCGCGGACGATCACGCGCGTCATCCTGCGCGAAAAGGTGACGGGCCGCCGGCTGGACGTCCGCAACACCCATTTCGATCATGTCGGCGTAGTGGCGCGTGAGAAATGCGCCGAGCAGATCGAAGCCACGCCCGTATGGCCGAAAGCCGATATCGTCGTGCTGGGCGATTTCAACAGCGGCCCGGACAGCGCCCCATATCGCGTCCTGACCGACGACCGGGGACTGAAACTGGCCGATGCGCGCAAACTGGCGAAGGTTGATTTCGGCCCGCGCGGCACATTCAACGGCTTTGACATAAACAAATCCGGCGAAGCCATCGACCATGTCTTTGTCAGCCGGGGCACAGAGGTCATCCGCTACGGCGTGCTGACCGACTCGTTCGACGGCAAGGTCATCTCAGATCACTTCCCGATCGTGACGGACCTGATCCTGCCGACGGGACGCTGATCTTATCTTCCTGATTTCTGCCTGCTCAGGGCAGACGCGAAGCCGTTTCGGTATCTGCGCTCAGGAACGCTTTTACGGCCCCAAGATATGCATCTGGCTGGTCCCACCAAATGATGTGTCCTGCCTTTGGAACGAAACGATAAGAGGCACGCGGGAACTGATCGACATATTCGTAGACGTCCGAATAGGCCAGGAAATCGCACTCGCCCTGCAAGATCAGAACGGGCGCCGTGACCTTTCGCATCGCAGGCCGCGGGTCTTTGAATGAATCCGGATAGAAGTTTGTGCCTACGCGCGAATATCCACCGGCCCCACCTTCTTCAGGTCTGACGTGGCCGGGATCGCAGACCATAGCGCGCGTGAACCGCGACGCCATGGTATTTATGGCGGCGTCCATTTCGCGGTCCGGCACGACCTTGATGTCGAAGGCCTGCGCCACGGTGAAAGCCGCCATGGCCCGCAAGGGCATTTGGCGGGCGCCTGTCAATTCGGCATAGTCCGCCGGTGGGTCGAATGTGAGCTGCGGCGGCACAGGATATAGCCGGGCCGTTTCCGGCTTGCCGTCCGCGTCGAAATGTTCAGGCTGAATGACGCCGGGAGAGCTCAGTATCAGCGCCTCTATGCGCTCGGGGTGGTCGGCAGCGTAGAGGGCGGCCAACAGACCGCCGAAGCTAT
>CBIHPL010000219.1:0-6131 GCA_966212005.1 uncultured Asticcacaulis sp. | reverse complement strand
CGCCATGTCGATGCCGTCGACCTATACGGCCAATGCCAGCCTGCTGATGCAGGTCTCAAAGGACTATGTCTACGATCCGTTGGCCGGAGACGCGGCGCGCGGCGCCATCGCCGACATCGACCAGGTCGTGCAGTCCGAAGTCGAAATCCTCAATTCAAATGAGCTCAAGAAGCGCGTCATCGCCAAGGTCGGCTATCGGACCGTCATGCCGGACGCGCCGGAACTATGGACGCCGAAAGGCGACGCCCAGGTGCGGGCCGCCGATGCGGCGGCATTAAAGGTGCTGCAAGGCGGCTTCGAAGCTCAGACCGCGCCTGACAACAATGTCGTTCGCCTGCTGTTCAAACACTCCGACGCCATGTCGGCGGCGCTGATCCTCAACGCCATTATCGACGAGTATCAGGTTTACCGCCTGGAAGTCTATCCGGACACCATCGGTCCGGCGCTGCAAAAACAGAAGACCGAGTTCGACCAGAAGCTGGCCGACGCCGACGCCGCCTACCAGAACTTCCTGACACAGCATGGGGTGGGAGACTTCGCCACCGCCAAGGCGACCTGGTCGAAAATCTATGACCAGGTCGTCGGGGACCTTTATGCCACGCGCTCTCAGATGGCGACCAACCGCGCCAGGCTGGCCGAGGTCAGTTCGAACCTGAAGCGCCTGAGCCCGGAGATGAGCGTCGAGCGCAATCTCGACCTGTCGGTACCGACGCGCATCCTGGCCTTACAGCAGCAGCGTCAGGAGATGCTGGCGCGGTACCTGCCGGAATCACAGCCCATCCGCGATCTGGACCAGCAGATCGCTTCGTTGCAGGCCCTGATGAAATCAGGCGGTGGCGTTGGTGAAAAGGACCATCGCATCGGCGTCAATCCGATCTACCAGGATCTCGTCACCCAGCGCCTCAACCTCGAGGCCGAGACGGCGTCGCTGTCGGCGCGCGCCGCCCAGCTTCAGGCCCAGGCCGACGAAGCGACGCGCAAGATGCAGGAACTGCTCAGCATCGAAGCGCGCTTCACCACTCTGTCGAGTGAGCGGGACGCGCTGCAGACCAATATCCGCACCTTCACCCAGCGCATTCAGGAAAACCAGGCGCAGCGCGAAATGACCAAGAATAGCGACGAGGCGGTGCGCGTCGTCGAAATGGCCTCCCTGCCGGACAAGCCGAAGAGCCTGAAGCGCATTGTCATGGTCATGGCCTTCCTGGTCGCCGTCTTTACCGCCCTGTGCGCCGGCCTGTTGCGCGCGGTGACGCGGCGCGGGTTTGCCGATGCCGATGCGGCCGGACGGTCGCTGGGTCTGCCTGTCCTGGCCCGTGCCGAGAACAAGATCGTCTGATGACCGACCTGACCCGCGAAATGGCCGAACTGGTATCGGCGCTGGGGCGCCCGGCGGCCGGCAGCAGCCGTGCCCTGATGTTCGTATCGGCGCTGTCGGGTGAAGGTGTATCGACTGTCGCGCGCGAATATGCCCGGTGCGAGGCGGCGTTTGCCGTGAAGCCGGTCTGGCTGGTCGATGCCGATCTCAGGGACCAGACCCAGATGCAGGCGCTGACCCATGAACCGGCACGCTTCGGTCCGCCGGGAGCGCTTAGCCAGGCATCGCCCGATGGTTCGGCCTTTTTCACCCTGGCTCCGCCGGCGCGTGACGCGCAAGGCAGGCCGGTCGGGGATGATCGTTTCCTGGTCGCGCAACCCTTCCTCGACAAACGTCTGTGGGTCACGCGCTTCTGCGCCGAAAAACTGGCGCCCGGCCAAAGGGTGAAGCTGTTCGAGCAGACCGGCTATTGGGCGGCCCTGAGGAGCCATGCGGGAACGATTGTCGTCGACGCACCCGCTGCGGACCGGTCCGTCCACGCCCTGCAGCTGGCTGGGCTCATGGACGGCGTCGTAATGGTCGTCAGTGAAGGTGACGGCGACGTGCAAAGCCGGCTGGCGCTCAAAGCCGATCTTGAACAGGCGGGCGGTAAGGTCCTCGGCATCGTCTATAACCGCGCCCGGCCCCGCAACAGCTGGACGCCGCCGTGGACCGCCGGCGGCGCAAGGGCGTTGTGAAAAGCTTCTTGGACGACTGGCGCGGCAACTGGCTGTCGCTGTTCTGCGCCGTCGCCGTCCTGCTGGTGTTCTCGCAAGCCTGGCAGGCGCCTTTGTTCGGCTACACGACCGGCAATACCGAAGCGGGCATGCTGATCCGCAACTTCTATTACCCGTTCTACCTGCTGGGTTTTGTCCTTTGTGCCATCTGCTGGCGGCCATTGCTGGACGCGACCTGGCGGACCGCGCTGCTCATGGCGTTGCTGACCCTGGCCTGTGTGTCCGTCCTGTGGTCGATCGATCCGTCCGGTACGATGCGCAGGTGCGTCGCCATGGTGGTGACGGTACTGTGCGGCTACGCCATCGCCGCGCGCTTCGGCTGGAAGCGCCTGTCGGAAGTTTTGGCGATCACCTTCACCATCGCCATGGTCGCGTCCTATTTCCTGGCCCTGTTCGTGCCGCAACTGGGCCGTATGCAGGAACTCTTCCCCGGCGCGTGGCGCGGCGTCTGGCTGGAAAAGAACAATCTCGGCGCCATCATGGCGATTGGATTCTGCGCCTCGGTGTCGGCCTCGCTGCACAATCCGTCGCGGCGTGTTTTCTGGTGGGGCGTGGCGGCGGCCATGGTAGTCCTGGTGATCATGTCGCAATCCAAAACCGCGCTGGTGTCGCTGATGCTCGGCGCGTCCGGGATGATCTTCGTCTATTTGACGCAGCGCGGTCCGGTATTGGGCATCATACTGACCTGGCTGGCCGTGATGGTTGTGCTCTGCCTGGCGGGGTTCATGTGGTTTGCGCCGGAAAAGATATTCCTGCTGCTGGGCAAGGATCCGACGCTTACGGGACGGACCTTCATCTGGGACGGCATCGAGCGGGTGGTCAGGGCGCGGCCGCTGCTGGGCTATGGCTACGGCGTAGTATGGACGGACGAAAGCGCCTACGCACCCCTGGCCAAGATCACCAAGGTCGCGGGGTTTCGCGCCTATCACGCTCATTCCTGCTGGTACGAGGTGTGGCTCGGCCTGGGGAGTGTTGGTCTTGTCCTGTGGGCGGCGGTGTTCATCGAGACCTGGGCAAAGGCCCTGTGGCGAACCTGGCGCGGAGATTCCGGCTATTTTGCCCTGCCGATGATCGCCATCTACAGTCTGTCGAGCGTTACCGAGAGCATGGCGCTGGGGTGGAACGATCTGCGCTGGGCGCTGTTCGTCATGGTGGTCGTCAAGCTCTCTCTGCCCGGCGACAAGGACAGTATTGAAGTATAAGGGAGGTGGCTGATTCTATTTGGTTAATAATCGGCCCGGGGTTGTGTCTGTTTCCAGTACGACTTTTTATGACGTATTTATAACGCAGGTTATGTGAAGGAGTTGCGTATGAGTACCGAAGACAGCCATCCTGTCGATGTCAAGGTTGGGGCCAATATTCGCAAACGCCGCAAGGAACTGCGACTGAGCCAACAACAACTGGCCGAATCCATCGGTCTTACTTTTCAGCAAGTGCAGAAGTATGAACGGGGCAGCAACCGCGTCAGCGCGTCCATGTTGTTCGAAATTTCCCGCACGCTAAAGGTCGCGCCTGCCTATTTCTTCGAAGAGGTCATGTCCGAGGCCGATGATATCGGGCCGCTCGAAGCCGGTGTTGGAAAATTCCTGCAGTCGGGTGAGGGCGTAGAACTGGCGCAATGGTTCCCGAAGCTGACGCCGGCCCGGCGCCGTGCAGTGGTGGGCCTTGTCCGGTCTATGCTTCCGGAGCAGGACTGAGCTTCCGGCGCCTGAGGGTCACGCGGTAATCGACAATGCCGAAGGCCAGGCAAATCAGCATCGCTGATCCTAGCCAAAAAGTTGTTGCCGTCACGAAAGCGTACATCCCAAACGCCTTGTATCCAGTCACGAAGTACGTGACGAGGCCGTTGAGTATGCACATGCAGGTAATGAAGACCCACAGACGCCGTGAATGCAGAGCCAGAGCGACGAAGCCAATGAAGAGTAGCGTATCCACCGTCTTGACGTAGACGCCTGGGCCAGGCCCGTCGAATTGCGTGACGATCGGCGACAATATCCAGGTGAAGGCGATAAGGGCGGCGCCTTGCTTCTCGGTCGGGCCGCCCTTCCAGATTGCCCACACACCACAAAGAATGGCGGCGACGTCGCCGCCATTCACCCATAGGACATGCGCCAGTCTCCAGTCCATCAGGCTGCTTCGTTATCTCCAACGACGTGCAGGTGGCCTGTCGATTGCGGCGGCGGGGTGTCCTTGTCTTCGCGCTGGCCCCCCATGAAGTGGCCGCAGCCGATGCGTGTCTTGACATCGTCCAGATGCCCGTGGACGCGGATGATCGAGGCGCGTGCGCCCGTCAGAATCGTCAGGGTTTGAGCCAGTTCGGTCATTGCGTCCTGACCTATCACGGCCGAGAGTTTTGAGTCCATGCGCATTCGTTCCAGCATGCTCATCAGGTTCGCGGTCTCGCAAATGCCGCTGGCTATCGTGTTTTCAGTCGCACGCAATTGCTCGGTGCCGCGGAGCACCAGTTCTGTTCGCTTCATATTTTCGGTCTTCCTGCCAGTTAATCGCCCAAGTCGCCAACCCGTGGACGGCTACAAGGGTTGGCCCGTCACATTGTAAATGGCCTGTACCATGGTCACTGCCATAAGGATCATCAGGACGGCGGCGAAGCCCAGAACGACGGTGCCGCCGGCGATGAACATCAGACATTGAACTATGGTCAGGCCTTTCAGCCGTCTGCTGACCCAGTCCCATCTTCCGTTAGCCACGCTATGGCGGTCACCAGGCTGAACAGCGCCTTCTCCGGTCCATCGACCCGATAGTGATGCTGTATGCCCGCGACTGCGTCCGTTACGTGCGGCTGCTTCTGTGATGCCGTCATCATTTTCAGGACTGTCTCCAGTTGGTTCCAGCTGATCATCATGACGTGTTGGTTCGATAAGGTGTGCTTGGTCATGTGCAAAGCTTTGCAGCGGTTTTGCAGGCTCGCCTATCACCTTCGTCAGGGGTCCCCCCTGGGGTGATTGATCTGCTTGAGCTTCGTAAGCAACAAGCGTTTGCGCGGCATCGCGCATGGTGGGGGCACTGAGGCGACGCCGCGCTTCATCGACGTGGGTCTTGACCGTGTGCTCGCTGATTTTGAGGATGCGCGCGATTTCCTTCGCCTGATATTGGCGAGCCGCCAGGCGCAGAATTTCTTTTTGACGCTTCGATAATGTCTCGACAGCGGACTTTTTGTCCATGGCGAGGAATCCCTCTGTATTCACCCTCCTCATGTTAACAAGGGTGGCCCGAGGTGCAATTGTTATTATGCCGCCCCGGTTGTCCCGCGCATCAATGCCCGGCTTGCGCCCCGTTCAAAGGTGACGATGTCAAAGCCCAGGCCAATCGCCTCGACGACCAGCCGTTCCAGAACCTGCGGCGTGCAGCCCCAGTTTGACGGCGTTTCGCGGACATCATGCGAATAAAGAATCAGCCAGCTGTCGGTCGTCGCCGCCGCCCGTTCAAGCCAGGTTCGCGCCACCTGCTCTCCGTCCGCGCCTTCAATGCCGACGGCGGGCGCTTGATTCATGTCGGTTCCGGTCGTGATCAGGCCATGGTGCAAGGCGCGCGAGGCGACAAATCTGTCAGTGAGCACTGCCTTGGCGGCCGGTGAAACGTCGCCATAAGGATAAGCGAAGGTGCGCGGGGCAGGGACACCCAGCCGGACCAGCGCATCGCGGTTCTGGTCGAGCTCGGCTGTGATCGCCTTGTCGCCGGCACGGCCGCAGTCGAGATGGGTCAGGGTATGGCAGGCAATCTCGTGGCCGGCGTCCGCCAGCCTCTGAATGTCCGCGGCTTCGGTGTAGCGGCCAAGGTGGCTTTCCTGGCCACAGAGGCCAGCCGAGATGAAATAGGTGCCGCGCACGCCATGGCGTTCCAGGATCGCTGCCCCTTCAACGGCGGCGGATACCGGCGCATCGTCGAAGCTGATGGTAAGCAGGGGACGGGCAAGGCCTTGCAACCGCGCGGGCTTGGTCGCCATCAATCGGGCCAGGCGGCGGCGGAGCTTGCCGTATAATGAACGGTCGGCGCTATAGGGTTCCATCATACCACCTGGG
>CBIHPL010000218.1:0-6133 GCA_966212005.1 uncultured Asticcacaulis sp. | reverse complement strand
TCCGATCCGGGTCATGCTCAAATCGGATGCGCGGGCCGAGGTCACCAACCTGTCGAACATGATGGTGCCGACCCGGACGGGAACCTCGGTTCCCCTGAGCGCCGTGGCCGACATCCGGTTCGGTGCCGGCCCGATCCAGATAAACCGCCTCGACCGCGTGCGGTCGGCAACCGTCAAGGCCGACCTCAACGGCGTGCCGACCGGCGTCGCCGACAAGGCGGTCGAGAACACCCAGGTCATGAAGGATATTACGGCCGGCATGAAAAATCCGGAGGCGGCGAAATATCCAGGTGTCCGGGTCCAGGTCAATCCAAACGTCGAAGACTTCGCGGACATGGGCAAGAACTTCATGATCGCCATTCTGACCGGCATCGGCCTGATGTATGTCGTTCTGGTTCTTCTGTTCGGTTCGTTCAGCCACCCTCTGACCATTATTCTGGCCCTGCCGCTGAGTTTTGGCGGTGCGTTCATCGGCCTGATCCTGTGCGGCATGAGTATGTCCATGCCCGCCTTCATCGGCCTGATCATGCTGGTCGGTATCGCTGCCAAGAACTCGATCCTGTTGGTCGAGTACGCCATGGTCGCGATCAAGGGCGGCATGAAACGCGAGGACGCACTTGTCGAAGCCTCGCGCAAGCGGGCGCGTCCGATCGTCATGACGACGATTGCCATGGGGGCGGGCATGATTCCCGTCGCCGTCGGCATCGACAGCTTCCGTCAGCCGATGGCGGTTGCGGTGATCGGTGGTCTGATCACCTCGACGCTTCTGTCGCTGTTGTATGTGCCGGTTGTCTATGTGCTGATCGACAAGATGTCGAACTTCTTCATCAAGCTGTTCGCACCCATGTTCCGCGCTCAGGGCAAGGACACGCCCGAGACCAGGCCGGCGGAGTAACAGCCCCACACGGATAAAGAAAACCCCCGGCTCGTCCGAGCCGGGGGTTTTCTTTATCCTCAATCGTCCGACTTCTGACGGGGCACCGGAGTGATCTTCAGCGCCGTAATCTGGTTGCGCAACTTGCGCATGATCTGGAACTTGCGGTCGTAGAAGATAAACGTCTGCCCCGGCTCAGGGATCGTGCGGGCTTCGTGGATGACAAGGCCGGCCACCGTCACGGCGTCGTCATCCGGCAGGTCCCAATCCATGGCGCGATTGAGGTCGCGGATCGGCATGTCTCCGTCGACGTGGATCGAGCCGTCCGACTGCTTGCGGATGGCGGTGAAGACGGCATCGTGCTCGTCGTCGATCTCGCCGACGATTTCCTCAAGAATGTCCTCGAGCGTCACCAGGCCCTGCAGGGCGCCGTATTCATCGACGACCATGGCAAAGTGCATTTTCTGGCGCAGGAAGGCCGCCAGTTGGTCCTTCAGGTTCGTCGTGTCCGGAATGAACCACGGTTCGCGTATAATGCCGGCGATATCCAGCTTGTTGGCGTCGCCGCCGACCCTCGCCATGGCGACCATCAGGTCGCGCGCATGCAGGATGCCGATGATGTTTTCGGCATTGTCGCGATAGAGGGGAATGCGGGTGTGGCTGTAGCCCAGGGCGGTTTCGACGATTTCGGAAATAGGCAGGTCCGCATCGATCATGTCGATCTGCTTGCGATGAACCATGATCTGGCTGACATCGAGTTCCTGGAGATCCAGCACGCCCCTGAACATGTTGCGGTCGCGGCTTTCTACGGCGCCTTCATCGTGGTGGTATTCGACGGCGCCACGAATCTCTTCGTGCGCGGCCAGGACATCGACCTCCATCGACATCTTGACGCCGAACAGCGACAGGGTGCCGCGCACGAACCACTGCACGGCCTGGACGACCGGGCCAAAGATAAACACGGTCCACATGACCAGGCGCGACATGCCGCGTGCGACGTCGTCGGGCTTCAGGATAGCCAGGGTCTTGGGGAGGACTTCACCGAATACCAGGATCAGGACCGTCATGACGGCCGTCGATACGGCAACGCCAAGCGCACCGGGAAACAGGCTTCCCAGGACGCTGGTCGTCAGGGCGGATGCGCCGATATTGAGTACGTTATTGGCGAGCAAAATGGCGCCAATCATCTTTTCCTGATCGGACAGGAGGATGTTTACGCGTTTCGCCCCCTTGTCGCCGTCGCGCTCGAGCTGGTGCATACGTCCGCGAGACGCGGCGGTGAGCGAGGTTTCACCGGCGGAGAACAGGGCGGAGACGAACAGCAGGCCGATCAGCGATGGCGCGAGAAGGAGCAGCGTGGCAATCAGCATGGCTGGTCCTCTGTCATTTCGGCGCCGTCCATGATCAGAAAGTTGCAGATCGATTCGTGGCTGATCTTCTTGGCGACGTAGGCCTCACCGATGCCTTTGACGAGAACGAAGGTTAGCTTTCCGCCCTCGGCCTTCTTGTCAGTGCCCATATGCGTGATAAGGCGCCTGGCTTCGAACGGTTCGTTACGAACCTCGGCCATGCTGGTCGGCAGGCCAGCCCGGGCAATTGCCGTCACGGCCCGTTCACGGTCCGCGTCACTGCACTCACCGATCATTTCGCTGTAGCGGAAAGCCTGGGCCATGCCGACGGCGACCGCCTCTCCGTGCAGCAACTGATCGCCGAAGCCAACCTCGGCTTCGAGGGCATGACCAAAGGTATGACCGAGATTGAGCAGGGCGCGCTTGCCGTTCTCACGTTCGTCGGCGGCGACGATATCCGCTTTCATTTCCACGCTTCTGGAAATGGCTTTCAACAGTGCTTCCGGCTGGAGTGAAATAACATCGCCGCCATGGCCTTCCAGCCAGTCGAAGAAATCGTGATCGCCGAGCAGGCCGTACTTGATAATTTCGGCGTAGCCGCACCGGACTTCGCGCGCGGGCAGGGTCTTGAGAATGTCGAGATCACACAGGACCAGTCGCGGCTGCCAGAAGGCGCCGATCAGGTTCTTGCCCTTCTCGTGGTCGATCGCTGTCTTGCCGCCGACAGAGGAGTCGACCTGGGCCAGGACGGTGGTAGGGATTTGAATGAAGTCGATGCCGCGCATGTAGACGGCGCTGGCAAATCCGGCCAGGTCGCCGATGACACCGCCGCCCAGCGCCAGGACCACGTCCTTGCGGTCAAGGCCGATTTCCAGCATCTGTTCCAGCAGGTATTTCAGCCCATCGAACGACTTCGACTGCTCGCCGGCCGGAATGACGATCTTGTGCGTCCGGTGGCCAGCTGTCTCGAACTGCCTGAGCAAGGCGTCGGCATGCAGAGGATCGACGTTACTGTCGGTAACCAGCACCGCGCGCTTGTTGGTCAGAAATGGACCGATCCATTTTTCGGCTTCGGTCAGGAGCCCCTGGCCGACAATGACTTCGTAAGGCTTGAACCCCTGGCCATCGACAGCGATGCGCCGTATCTCAGTCATTTTGTTTCTCCGTGGATGTGCGCGTACAGCGCATCGAGTACCATTTCCATCGCCCGCCCGTGGGAATTATCGCCCGTGTCGACGACGACGTCGGCCATGCCGTAAAGCGGATAGCGCTTGTCGACGTGATCCTTCAGGACCTCCATCGGGTCGCGATCTTTCAAAAGCGGCCGGTGGGGTTTGTTGGCGACCCGCCTCGCCAGGACCTTGAGATCGGTCTTGAGCCAGACCGTAATCGCCTTTTCCTTGAGGCGTTCGCGTGTCAGGGCGTTGGTCAGGGCGCCGCCGCCGGTCGCCAGAATCTGAACCGGCGCATCGAGCAGCCGGGCGATGACCTTTTGTTCGCCATCACGAAAGCCCGCTTCGCCGTAATGGGCGAAGATATCCGCGATGCTCTGGCCGGCGGCCTTCTCGATTTCCTCATCGGCATCGACGAAGGGCAGGCCGAAATGTTCGGCCAGGCGCTTGCCGATGGTCGTCTTGCCCACGCCCATGAGGCCAACGAGCGCGACGGTACGGGGCAGGGTGAATTGTGGGCGAGGAGCAGCCTCGGCAGGGATTGCGGGCGCGGTCATGACGGGCTTGCCGTGCTCCGGCCAGAAGGATCAACTATCATAATGGCGGCTTTTACACGATATTAGGGGGGCTTTGCCAGAGTTCGGACGAATTTCCTTTGGACACCCAATGTCGCGTCCCGCATTCGATCCTTTAAAACAGTTTCTGCAGATGATGGCGGTCGAGCGCAATGCCGCGGGGCCGACGCTCGACGCCTATGGGCGTGACCTGGCCGATCTGGCCGATACGCTCAATGTCACGCCGTCAGGATTGCTGGGATTAGGCGAGGCCGACATCGCCCGTTATTTTTCCATGCTGGACGAACGCGGCCTGGCGTCGAGCTCAATGCAGCGAAAGCGTTCGGCCGTGCGCCAGTTCTATCGTTTTTGTGTCTCCGAGAACCTGTGCGTGGCCGACCCCAGCCGCAAGATCGCCGCGGCACGCAAAGGCCTGAAGCTGCCCAAAATCATCAGCCGTGACGAGATCGAGGCTTTGATCGAGGCGGCGGGCGTGAAGGACGTCACCCAGGCCATTCGCCTGCGCTGTCTGATCGAGATGGCCTATGCGTCGGGCATGCGGATTTCGGAACTGGTGTCGCTTAAGCTGGACGCGGTCGCGCGCGATCCGGCATTTTTGATTATCAAGGGGAAGGGCGGCGTCGAACGCCTTGTGCCGCTCAACACGGCGGCGCGCGAAGCCATCAAGGCCTATCTCGACATTCGTGGCGCCTTCTTGCAATCCAAGGACCAGGCCAATCCCTTCCTGTTCGCGTCACGCGGCGCCGATGGGCACCTGACGCGCCGTCGCGTTGGGCAATTGCTGGACGAAGCGGCGATGAATGCAGGTATCGATCCTGCAAGGGTGTCGCCGCATGTCCTTCGCCACGCCTTTGCGACCCATCTGCTGGAAGGCGGGGCGGACCTGCGAGTCGTCCAGACCTTGCTGGGACACGCAGATATTTCCACTACGCAAATCTATACGCACGTCGCCAGCGAGCGGCTGCGTGAGGTCGTCGAAACACATCATCCCCTTGCAAAGACGCGTTAACGGAGCAGGACTGGCTGAGCGAGGCGTATTAAACCCGGTAACCGGCTGTATTCAACCGTGTTGCATCGTGCTTGAAGGTTGTCCACAGATTGCAAGGTCGGTGGCACGCGCGCTATCGGCTTTTCTTGATCTGCCGCCCGGTTTATCCTGCCAAAATCCGCTTTGCCTTCTCATGCGCTTGCTGTTAAAGGCCAACTCCCTTAGATTTGTGAACTTTCCGGCAGCCGGGAGCCTTATTGATGCGCCACTATCTCGAATTCGAGCGCCCTATCGCCGACCTGGAAGCCAAGATCGACGAACTGTCGACGCTGTCGGCCAGCGGGACCAATCTCGATGAGGAAATCCAGGCGCTGCGCGACCGGAGCCAGCGCCTGCGCAAGGACGTCTACGCCAAGCTCGAGCCGTGGCAGAAGACCATGGTGGCGCGCCACCCGGAACGCCCGCACTTTGTCGACTATATCAATGGCCTGATCGAAGACTTCGTAGAGCTGCGTGGCGACCGCAAGTTCGGTGACGACCAGGCGATCGTCGGCGGCCTGGGCAAGTTCCGCGGCCAGTCGGTGGTGATCATGGGGCACGAAAAGGGCCACGACACCAACACGCGCCTCAAGCATAATTTTGGCATGGCCCGCCCGGAAGGTTACCGCAAGGCGGTGCGCCTGATGGAGATGGCCGAGCAGTTCGGCCTTCCGGTCCTGACCTTCGTCGACACCGCCGGCGCCTATCCCGGCATCGGTGCCGAGGAGCGCGGCCAGGCGGAAGCCATCGCGCGGTCGACCGAAAAGGGTCTGATGCTGAAATCGCCCTTTATCGCCACGGTGACGGGCGAGGGCGGCTCCGGCGGTGCGATTGCGTTGGCGGCGGCGAACCGCGTGCTGATTCTCGAACACTCCATTTACAGCGTCATTTCACCGGAAGGCGCGGCATCGATTCTGTGGAAGGATGGCGGCCGGGCCAAGGACGCCGCTGACCGCATGAAGATCACCGCGCCGGACCTGCTCAAGATGGGCATTGTCGACCGCGTGGTCGAAGAGCCCGCCGGTGGTGCGCATTCCGATCGTGAAAAGATGATCGAGACGCTCGGCAATGTTCTTGAAGAAGAACTGAAGGCACTGAGCTTCCTGACACCGGAGCAACTGGTGGCTCAACGGGCC
>CBIHPL010000217.1:0-6157 GCA_966212005.1 uncultured Asticcacaulis sp. | reverse complement strand
GCTGGTGCAGTGGTGCCTGGACAACAAGGCGCATCGCTATGCGGTCTATGCTGCCGCGCCGGCGTTCGGCATCAATATTCTTTCCAGCGGGCAACAGGACCTGTCGCAACGGTTCGCGCGCTTCAATGCGCACATTCTTCCCGAAGAAGGACTGATCAGCGCCGACCATCCGCTTCGGCTGAACGCCGTGCTCGGTTTCCTGGCCTGCGAAACCTATGAGACGCGGACGGTTGGGGATCATCTGGTTATCGTCGGACGCGTCACGGCATTCGACAAGGACGACGCGCAAGGAGGGCTGACCTTCTTCCGCGGCCGCTATGGCGAAATCCGGAGCGCGTCATGAAGGTGTGCTTTGCCGGGCTCGGCGTCATGGGCGGACCGATGGCCGGCCACCTTGTGAAGGCGGGACACAGCGTCACCGGCTATAATCGCACCTTCGCCAAGGCTGAGGCGTGGGCGCAGGCAACCGGCGGGACGGCAGCTGAGACCATTGCCGAAGCGGTCTCGGATGCCGACGCTTTCCTGCTGTGCGTAGGGCGCGACAAGGATGTGCATGAGACTGTCACGGCAGCGCTGCCGCACCTGAAGCCTGGTGCGCTGATTATCGACCACACGACGACATCGGCGAAACTGGCGCGTGAGCTTTCGGCGCTATGCAGTGAAAAAAGCTTCGATTTTTTCGATGCGCCAGTGTCGGGTGGGCAGGCGGGCGCGGTCAATGGCCAGCTGGCCATAATGGTTGGCGGAGCCAGCAGCCGTTACGCCGAAGTCGAGGCGCTTCTCGTCCCCTACACCAAGGTCATGGTCCATATCGGCGAAGCCGGTGCCGGCCAGACCGCCAAGATGGCCAATCAGATCGCCATAGCGGGCGTGGTCCAGGGCGTAGCTGAGGCTCTGCATTTCACGCGCTGCGCAGGCCTCGATCCGGAAAAGGTCCTGAGCGCCATTTCCGGCGGGGCAGCCGGGTCCTGGCAGATGAACAATCGCTGGGGCACGATGAACGACGGCAAGTACGACTTCGGCTTTGCTGTCGACTGGATGCGCAAGGATCTTGGCATTGCGCTCGATGAGGCCCGTAACAACGGCGCGCATCTTGCCCTGGCGGCGCTGGTCGATCAGTTCTACAGCGAGGTTCAGGCGATGGGGGGCAGCCGTTGGGACACCTCAAGCCTGCATGCGAGGCTGGAAGCCCGAAGACTCAAGAGCTAGGCCAGTTGACGCGACGGCCGTCGTTGGGCGGTTGTACCGTGCCTGCATCCAGCGCCGCCTGCTGCTGCAGCTCCGCATCGATGCGCCATGCGCCGACCGTGTCGCAGTGAACGTGGCGCATGTCTACGGGTACGTGGTACTGCGCAGTAATGGCCTTCGAGAATGCTTCTGTGAAAATCGACAGGTCGGTCCGCGGTGTCTCCGGCACGCCGCTCACCGGGAAAACGCGCGACCGATAGTTCACATTGCGGTTGAAATCGAAATAGGTGCAGGCCAGGTAGGTGCCGTCGTGTTGCGGCGCGACCGGCGGCAGCGGCGCGGTATCTATCGGCTGAAACATCAGGCCCAGAAGCAGGGCGTAGGGGGCGGTCATGACATCCTCCGCAGATCGAACATCATCGCCCTTGAGGACAGTATAGCGCCAATCGGCTGCGGCGCATTTAGCGCAAATTTACCTCCTGTCTCGGTCAATAAGGCTCATAGAAAATCGGATAGCTGCTGACGACGCCATATTTTTCGATGATTGCACGGACATCGGGCCGGGCAAGCACGCGGTCATGGCGTTCGTCGATCGTTTTTTGCCATGCGGTAGGATGCGTCTTGCGCAAATAGATTTGTACGTCTGACAGGGCCTGCCCTCGTTTCAGCGGGTCCTCAATGCGCATGATCAGTCGCTGGGCGACGGCAGTCAGGTCGTCGGCGCACAAGAGGCTCGCCGTCAGAGCCTCCTCATTGTCGTTACCGTGGGCCCTGAGATAGGCGAGCGACTTGGCCAGCCCTGTTGCGTCCTTTTGCTGCGCATACGCGCAGGCCCGCACACCTTCGGTGGCCATGACGCCGTAAGGGCTTGAGTCCCCGGCCTTGATCGTGTCGAGCTCAGCAATGGCTTCCGCCGGGCGCCCCATATCGACCAACAGGTTGGCCAGGTTCACTTTCTGACTGATACCGTCGGCATCCCGTTTGGCGGCGGCGTCGCGCGATTTCTGCTGCGTCGTCAGGGCCTCGTCATATCGGCCCATATGGCGCAGGATACTGGCACGCGTGTACAGAACCCATTCATATTTCTCGTTGAGATCTCTGAAGGCAGGCTTGTCTTTCGGTGCAGCGTCGACCTTGGCCAGGGCATCATCAACGACCTTAAGCGCCTGTGGCAATTGATTTCCGATTTTCAACTGATCCGCTTGCGATCGCACACCTTCCAGCATGTCCGGATGGTCGCTGGCCAGCTTTGTGTCACGGGCATTCATCGCGGCCACGGCGTTGGCGTAGGCATTCGGATCCGAAGGGGCGTAGCGGATGTAACGCTTATCGATCTGCCGACGCATGACGGAATGCGGTTGTATCAGGCTTTCAGCCATCGCCCTTGCTTTTGCTTCATCACCGCGGTCGGCATAGATTGTAAACAGGTCAAGCCAAAGGATTTCGACTGTCCAGAAGGGATCGTTTCCCTTGTAGTCCGCTGCCTTCAAGGCTTCCAGAAAGGTTTGATAGCGCGCACGGCCGTCGCCGATTTCGTCCATCTTGCGGGCAAGGCTAAGGAGGGATAGTGTGTCATAATCCTTCAGGTCGCCAGGAAAATCCCTTACGGCTTTTATCGCCGCGTCGCCGGCTTCCTCTTTCCGGCCGTGCGCGAAAGCAATCTCCGACAAGGTGGTCCAATAACTGAAATCGCGATTTTCCGGGGATGTCTGGGCCGCAGCGAGGATGTGTTCGTAGGCGGACGCATTGTCCTTGCCGTAATGCTCCGACAAAGCCAGGAGATGCAGGGTAAAGTAACGGAAAGCCGGTGGCATGTCGGCAAAAGCCGGGTTGCCTGTCGCCGCCAGCAGGCTTTCCCGCGCAGCCTCCCATTCACGGGCGCGAAACTTCTTGTACCCTTGCTCGACGATCGCACGCAGCACTGCCACTTCACTGGGCTTGACCTGGCTTGTTTCCGTCTTGCTGCGCGCGGCAAGAACCGGCGGCGCTGTAGACAAGGCCGTGGCGATGACGGCGCCAGTTATCATAAACAGAATACGCATGGAATCCCCTCCCTAAGCTCCGGTAGGGTAGAGCATTCCCGGTGATCTTGTCGATTGCCGGGCGCGTTTTTTGATCCAAACCGCATTACACCTTGGGAAAGCGCTCAGTTGAGCTGGGCGGTCCGCTCGACATAGCGTTGCAGGACGCGGCTATAATTGTCGTCGAATTGCACGGAGGTAATCTCCTCGAACGGGCATTCCAGTTCGTCGTCCATCCAGTTGCCGCCTGGATCGACCGCCTTGAGGACGAAATGGTCGGCGGCGACGCTCTCGATCTGACCGATATCGGCCTCATCCTCTACCGAAATGACGACGAACTTTTTCCTGGGCATCAGCGACTTAAACAGTTCGGCGAAACTGGCCAGCTTGATGGCGCTGTAACGCTTGGTGCGCTTGACGCTGTTGAAGGCCAGGACCTTGACCTGGTCGTCGTGGTGGTCGGAGACATCGATGCTTTCAACGCGCTCGATGGGGACGACCAAGGCGCCGGTGTCCTGCCATTCGTAGATGGACTGAAGCAGGACCAGCTTGTCGCTCAAACCGACGACAAAGCCTTCATGGCTGCCGTCGTCAACATTGAGACGGATGTAGGTTTCGTTGGCGAGCGCGTCGCGCAGATCACTGATAATGCTCATGGTTCAGCCCTTCAGCTTTTCAGCGACGCTCTTGGCGAAATAGGTCAGGATGCCGGACGCGCCGGCGCGTTTGAAGGCCAGCAGGGTTTCGAAAACGGCGCGGTCCTCATCCATGAAACCTTTCTCGACGGCAGCCTTGATCATCGCGTACTCACCCGACACCTGATAGACAAAGGTCGGCACGCGGAAGGTCTGCGACACGCGCTGGACGATGTCGAGATACGGCAGGCCGGGCTTGACCATAACCATGTCGGCGCCTTCGGCGATATCCATGGCGACTTCGCGCAAAGCCTCTTCCGAGTTGGCAGAATCCATCTGGTAGGTCTTCTTGTCACCCTTCAGCGCCTTGACGCCGATGGCATCGCGGTAAGGGCCGTAGAAGGCCGAAGCATACTTGGCGGCATAGGACATGATCAGCGTGTCCGGATGACCGTTTGCCTCCAGGGCATGGCGGATGCGGCCGATACGGCCGTCCATCATATCGGACGGCGCGACGATATCGGCACCGGCTTCGACCTGGACGCGCGCCTGTTCGACCAGCATCTCGACCGTGGCGTCATTGGCGATCTTACCGTCACGCAGCAATCCGTCGTGGCCGTGGTCGGTGTAGGGGTCTAACGCAACATCGACCAGAAGTCCGATATCGGGTACGGCGGCCTTGATAGCGCGGCAGGCGCGTGGAATCAGGCCGTCGGGATCGATGGCGGCGGTAGCGTCGGCATTGCGCAATGTCTCTGAAAGATGAGGAAACAGCGCCAGGACGTTGATTCCAAGCGCCTTTGCCTGACGTGCCTCGTTGACGGCCTCGTCGATGCTCAGGCGGTCGACGCCCTGCAGCGAACCGATGGCTTCGCGCTTGACGTCGCGGTCGTGGATGAAGATCGGCCAGATCAGGTCCGACACGCTGAGCCGGTTTTCCGCCACCAGATCTCTGATCCATGCCGACTGTCGCAGGCGGCGCGGGCGGGCGAGGGGAAAGGGCGCGGGCGTGGGGTAGGACATGGGATCACCAGGTAACAGTCGACATTGCCGCTGTGCGCGTTAAACTCAAAAAATGCAAGGCGTGGAGGGGAGCGTATGCGCAAGAAACGGCGGATTTTGTGGGGAAGCTTGCTGATCTGTTCCGTATTGGCGGGGGTGGTCGCTGTTTATAAGCCTTGGCGTGACATTGCCTTCATTACGGGGCTTATCGTCTATACGGATATCAAGAAGCCAAATGACCCCTCAACCCGGACGCTACGAGATGCGCCGGCCGACGACTGGGGTATGGCGGTGGCCCTGACCCCCCTGCCGCTCGAGGCTGGCATGACCAGGGGAGACGTTGAAAAGATGTTGGCTAAAGGCAAATTCAAGCCGGACGAAACCCGCGAATTTTCCTGGCGCCATCCACGGACATTTTCATCTGAAAGCCTTTATTATTCGAAGACCGTCGAGGGGTTGCCCTGCGCGCTGCGCTACGTCGTTGTCGTTCGTTATGACGACAGGCATCGGTTGGTCGAAGCGACGGGCACCGAAGATGAAGCCGGGTGTCTATGATATCTCCGCGGCCATATCGCGCAGGGTCTCGCAGGTATTGAGGTTGCGTGCGGTCATTTCGCCCTTGATGCCCTTGCCCATTTTCTCGACGAAGACCGAGCGGCCGATGCCGTCGGGCGCATAAAAATAAAGCGCCTCGTCATTGACGTGGTAGGCCTCGTTGTCGGCGAGCAGGCCATCAAGCACATCCCGGTCGAGCTTTGACGGCGCGGTGCGAAAAAAGAAAATGTGCTGGGCCTTGCCCTTGTGCTCATGGTCGCGGAACGGATTGGCGGCCAGGAGCTTTTCGAGATGCTTAAGCGTAATCAGCGTCAGGGGCGGGCGGAAGCCGAAGTTTTCATGGACAAGGTCCTCGATCCGCTCGGTCAGCGCCTTTTCGCCAAGTTCTGAACGAAACACGACATTGCCGCTGGCGATATAGGTTTTGACCTGTGTCATGCCCTCGGCCTCGAGCACCTTGACCAGCTCCTTCATCGGCATCTTGTGCTTGCCGATATTGATGCCCCGGAAGAGGCCAATCCATACCGTCGACTGCGTCATCCTGTGCTTTCCCTGCGACAATTGGCGCCCACATTGAGAACAGTTCGCGCTGGAAATAAAGGCGAATTTAACACAAATTGGCAGAAACCTTGATGGCAGCGCGGTTTTTCGCGTGCGCAGGGTTGTAACTGCAGGATTGCGGAGCTATCTGCGCGCACGAGCCGCCAATTGCGCGTCTGGAGTGCCTATCTGGCTGGAGTATTTGAGACCATGGAC
>CBIHPL010000216.1:0-6160 GCA_966212005.1 uncultured Asticcacaulis sp. | reverse complement strand
ATGTTCGTCACCGGACGCCGCCGATATGGCGGACACGGGAGGACTTCATGGGCGACTGGCATCTGGCCGAACTGAATATCGCGCGCTTTCGGCAGCCCATCGAAGACCCGGTCAATGCCGATTTCGTCGGTGCGCTTGATCGCGTCAACGCCCGCGCCGACGCGGCCGATGGCTTCGTGTGGCGGCTCACCGGCGAAGGCAATGACGCCCTGGCCATCAGGGCCTTTGACGATCCCAACATCGCCGTCAACATGTCGGTGTGGCGCGATCTGGACGCCCTGGCCGCCTATACCTATCGCGATCCCGACCACCTCGAGATCATGCGCCGCCGCAAGGAATGGTTCGAGCGCATGGAGCTCTACGTCGTCCTGTGGTGGGTGCCGGCCGGTCATACCCCTACCGTGGCCGAGGCCATCGACCGGCTTGAGCGCCTGCGCCATCACGGCCCGACCGCAGACGCCTTCACCTTCCGCACGCCCTTCCCTACCCCCGGTTCGGGCGAGATCGAACCGGTGCTCGACACCTGCGCCTGACGCTCGCTTACCTGAAAAATATCAACAGCATCCGGGTCTTTATATCGAACTTACGGAGGCCTCTTTACCCTGCCGGCGCCGGCCGCCACGGTATTGAGGACAGCCCCGATGAATGTAGACGTAGAAGCCAGCTGGTCATTGTGGATGGATGCCCCCGCGCCCTTTTGCGAGCGCATGCCCAACGATGTCGCCGCCGACGTCCTGGTCGTCGGCGCCGGGATCGCCGGCCTGTCCGTCGCCTACGAACTGATGAAGCAGGGCCGCGACGTCGTGGTCGTCGATCGCGGCAAGCTGGGGCGCGGCCAGACCGCCCGGACCAGCGCCCACCTGGCCTTCGCCAGCGACGACTATTACGACGAACTGATCAAGATGCTGGGCGAAGACGCAGCCCGGCAATACTACCAAAGCCAGGCGGCGGCCGTCGACCGCATCGAGGCCATTGCCGCAGCCGAAGGCATCGCCTGCGACTTCGCGCGCGTCGACGGCTATTTCGTTCCCGCCAAGCCCGAAGATAGCAAATACCTGGAAGACGAACTGGCCGCCGCCCACCGGATCGGCTTCGGCGACGTGACCTGGGTCGAAGCCGGCCAGGTGCCGGGCCATCCCTCCGTGCCGGGCCTGCGCTTTCCCCGTCAGGCGCGCTTCCATCCGCTCAAGTACCTGAACGGCCTGATCGACGCGCTGAAGGTCGGCGGCGCCCACCTCTATGAGGACGAAGCCGTCGAAAAACTCACGGAAAAGGACGGCAAGGTGACGGCGCACCTGGTCGACGGCCGCCACATCGTGGCGCGCCAGGTCGTTTCCGCGACCAATACGCCCTTCCACCTGCGCATTCCCATGCATACCAAACAGGCGCCCTACCGCTCCTATGTCGTCGCCCTGTCGGTCGAAAAGGGCTCGGTGCCGGACATCCTGTTGTGGGATACGCTTGAACCCGGCTACCACTATGTCCGCATCCAGCCTGGTCCCGACCACGACATCCTGATCGTCGGCGGCGAAGACCACAAGTCGGGCGAAGCCGACGACGGCGAAGCGCGGCTCGATGCCCTGGAAGCCTGGGCGCGCCGGCATTATCCCAGCGTCCGTTCGCGCCTTGTCGGCTGGTCGGGCCAGGTCTATGAGCCGGCGGACTTCGCCCCCTATATCGGCAAGTCACCCGACTACGACAACGTCTTCCTGGTGACCGGCGACAGCGGCGAAGGCCTGACGACGGGGGCCGCGGCCGGCCTGATCCTGCGCGACCTGATGGCAGGCCGCGACAATCCGTGGGCTCCACTGTATGAACCGAAGCGTAAGCCGTCGCGGCCGACGACGGTCGGCGACTATCTGATGGAAAACCTGACGGTCGCCAAGTCGGTCGCCGAACACGTCCTGCCCGCCGGCAATCATGACCACGACGGCGAGGTCGAGGTCGGCGGCTTCGACGACATCCGGCCGGGCCAGGGCGCCCTCACCCGCCACGGCCTGGGCAAGGTGGCGGCCTATCGCGACCCGGCTGGCCAGCTGCACGTCTGCTCAGCGACCTGCACGCACGCCGGCTGCATCGTGCATTGGAACAGCTTCGAGACCTGCTGGGACTGCCCGTGCCACGGCTCCCAGTTCGATATCAACGGCCAGGTGCTGCAAGGCCCCGCCGTCCATCCGCTGCACAAGGTCGACGTTTCCGGCTGAGCGGAGAGAAACACTCCCCTATTCCAGCGCCTGGTAGATCAGCGTCCTGAGCTTGCCGTGGTCGTCGATATTCCCCGCGGGCATCAGTTGCGTCATATAGACGACCGTCAGGCCTTCGGCCGGATCGACCCAATAGGTCGAATGATAGGCGCCGCCCCAGCCATATTCGCCCTTTGAACCGGGCTCACCCGCCTTGCCGACATCCTCGCGGATGGCGAAGCCGAGGCCGAAGCCCTTGCCGGCATCGTAGGGAATGGCATTGAGGTGGTTGGCCGTCATCAGCTCCACCGACTTGCGGCTGAGATAGCGGCGGCCGTCCAGCTCCCCGCCCCGGCGCAGCATTTCCAGGAACCGGCTGTAATCGCCCGCGGTCGACAGCAGGCCCGCCCCGCCGGAAAAGGCCACGCGCGGACCGTCGAGATAGTGGCCCTGGTTTGCCGCCCGGGTAATGCCGCCCTCGCCCAGGGAATAGACCGTCGCCAGACGGGACGCCTTGTCGCGCGGCAGGTAGAAGGATGTGTCCTTCATGCCGAGCGGCTGGATCAGCCGTTCGGTCAGGAAGGCATCGAGCGTCTTTCCCGAGACCCTTTCGACGATCACGCCCAGGATATCGGTATTGTAGCCATAGACGAACTGTTCGCCCGGCTGGGCTGCCATCGGCAGGGCCGCCATACGCGCCACCACAGCCGATACGGGCTCTTTGCGATCGGCGAAATACCAGCCGGTAATACCGGCCTCCTGCCACGCCTTTTCCCCCGGCCCCCCGCCATAGGAAATACCCGCCGTATGGGTCAGCAGGTCGCGGATGGTGATGGGGCGCTTGGCCGGGACGGTGGTGACGGTGCCGTCGGCATTCCTGACGGCGACCGTCGTCTTCGACCATTCGGGAAGGTACTTGGCGACGGGATCGTTCAGCAGCAGCTTGCCGTCCTCGCTCAGCATCATGATGGCGACGCTGGTCAGGGCCTTGGTCTGGGATGCGATACGGAAGATGCTGTCTTTCGCCATGGCGGATCTGGCCTCCTTGTCGCGCCACCCGACAGCGACCGAATAGACCTCGCGGCCGTCCTGGCGGATCTGCACCACCGCGCCGGACAGCTTGCCCTGGTCGACATAGGCCTGAAGCGTCTGGCGGACGCGGTCCATGCGCTCGGCCGAGACGGCGTGGACCGCAGGTGCGGGCGCCGTCTGGGCCAGGGCCGGGCCGGTGGCATTGACCAGCATGGCAATGGCCAGCAGGGATGGCGCGATCAGTCGCTTCATGGATGTCATAGGCGTGTTCCCCCTGCCCGCTGCGATGGCCGGCAGTCCTGTGGTTATAAGTCTGCCGACAGTCGCTTAAACCCGGACCCAAGTTCAAGCGAAAATTGACCGGGCGGTAAGGCAGCCCGTTACTGCGCCGACACGTCCGGTGCCGGGGCCGTGGCTTTGAGCGTAGGCGCGGGAGCCGCTTCACGCTCTGGCTCAGTCACCATCTGGCGGGACGCATTGGCGGCGCTGCCCCAACGGTGGTTCGCATCGCTGGGCACGCCATTGAATTCCAAAGCGTAGATGCCGTTATAGCCACACGCAGACTGGCTGCCATTGGTATAGGCGGCCGGGCGAATGGTATCGGCGGCCGGCTTGCCTGCCAGCCACGCCTTCGGCGCTTCGAGCGACAGGTCGGGGCCAAGATCGGCAGCCGCCATGTTGAAGGTGCCGGCATAGACGACTTCACCAGCGGCGATCGGGAAGGACGGCGCGCCCATGCAGAAGCCGATATCGGCCATGCCGGTAATGGCGGCGATGCGCCAGCGGCCCGGAGGCGCGGCAAAGACGGTAAATATATTGTCCTTCACGCGCTTTCGGCTGCCCAATTTCTCACCGAAGATCAGAACGTCGGGCGCACGATCCTCAGTCGATGGCATGACGTTCGGATCCGTCCCCATGCGCACCAATATCAGGCGGAGGCCGTCAAATTTGCTCGTGCCGGTGAGTCGCACGACGATGACGCCGCCCTCGGCTGGAGTCGTGGCAAACTGATCGGGCGTGAAGGCTTTCTGCGGCCATTTCGAGTCGAGCTGGACAACCTTTGTCCGCTGGGGTGGAGGCATGATCACCATGGCCAGCGATTTGCCGGTGACAGCTGCCAGGCTCAGAAGGCCATCATTATTGTGCGTGGGGCGGAAGTTGAGATAGCGGGTGCTGGCCGCAAGCGCGTCATTCTTCCAGATACGGACGATTTCGCCATGCGGCTGCTCGGCGCCCGTCCATGGCGCCAGGCGGGCCGCAAGCTCCCCCGGGGGCAGAAGCGACAGGCTGAGCCCCTCGGTTTGCGGCAGCCGGACAACGCGCCAACCTCTCACAACCATGCAGTTTTCGACGGCAGCTGCGTAGACGCCACGGCCAAAACCTTCGATCATCTGATCGACAATGGCATTGCCGATCGCATTGCCGACTATTTCACCGACCTGACCGGCGGCGGAATAGTCGTGGGAGTAGATGTAGCTCGGACCATCGCGCAATTCCGCATCCGCTGAGCGGACCTTGAAGGCCTCAGCTGCACAGGCGGTGACAGTGTCTGTGTGTTCGGCGGCGGTCGAGCCTGGGAGATTGTAGTACGTATAGCCCTTGGTCATGTTGCCCATGCCGATCACGTCGTTGGAGGCGGCGTGGGACGTGCCCGGTGCAGCAAGCGCCAAAACGGCGGCAACTGCCGCACAACAGACGTGCGCGGACAAACGTAACTTAGAATTGTGCATGGATTTCCCCCAAATAGCCCTGAGGAAAAACCTAGCATGTGTCGTGAGCCTATTGAAACAAAGAAAGAGGCAATTGTCAGCCGTTGCCGGTCTTCTCACCGTCCAGCCACGCCTCGGCCAATCCCTTCCACGCCTTGTGCGTGCCTTCGCGGTCGCGCAGGGCAAAGCCATGCGGGGCGTCGGCGAAGATATGGGCATCGACGCGGCCGCCTGCGTCGCGCACCGTCCTGATCAGGTTGAGCGCGTGTTCGACCGGCACCGCCTGGTCGTGCAGGGCATAGGCCAGGAAGACCGGACATTGCGGCACGCCGTGCGGCTCGGTCGATATGCCGATGGGCCAGGCGTCGTAAAATGCCTGCTTTTCCGCCGGCGGATAGTCGGGCTTGCCGGCAGGCGACTTGTAGTTCGAATTGTTGGCGTTGATCGGCGCATAGGCGATGATGACGCCGTTCGTCTCCACGCCCGGCTGACAAGCGATCGTCCCGGCCAGATGCCCGCCCGACGACAGGCCGACAATCCACAATGGCACGTCGCGCTGGATATGGCCAAGCGCCGTCATGGCATCGCTGAGCGCGATGTCCTTGGGGTAGACGCTGCCTTGCCCATCGCCTGCGCCCGGCAGGCGGTGGACCAGCACATAGGCGTTGTAGCCAAAGCCGTTCAGCCACCGGGCGATATCGGTGCCTTCGCGGTCATAGACGAGTTGCAGGTAGCCGCCGCCGCCGCAGACAATGGCCGAGCCGCGTGGGTCCGACACTTCGAAGGCGTGCAGCTCGGCGCGGTTGACGGCGGCAAAGACACGGTCGGGCCATTGGCCGCCAAGCACATTGTCGCCGCCTTCCGAGAGCGCGATGATGCGCGTCGGGGCTACTCCACCGTCAGGACGGTGACCGACTTCGACGGGACTTCCAGCCATAACGCTTTTCCTTTGGCCTTGATGGTTTTGAGCGCGACCGGCACGAACGGATCGGCCGCATCGAACGCCGGGTGCGCGTCCATTGTGTCCGCCGTCAGCACGCGGCTGTCGGTCACTTTCGCAACGCCGCTCATGTCGATGCGCGCAGGCTTTTGCGGATCGAGATTGACGATCGAGACGTGCATCACCCCCTTGGCGTCGCGCGAGGCCGAGACGCTCAAAGACGGCAGGTCGCCATAGGCGGGCGCGGTGACATCGACGTTAATGCGCGTCGCGTCCTGATGGACCTTATACATTTC
>CBIHPL010000215.1:0-6175 GCA_966212005.1 uncultured Asticcacaulis sp. | reverse complement strand
TGAGGGCAGGGGGCTATCGGTCATTGGGCAGGATCCAGGCGGAGAGACATGACGGCGAGCTTCAGGCTGAGGCGCGCCGCAACCCAAAGGCAAAGGAGCGTCAGTGCGGCGACAGGCAGTGTCCAGGCGCCGGTGTCGGGAAGCAGTGGCATAAGCAACCGGCTGGCCAGGCCGAATGTCTCGGCCGCGAGCCTCAGGACCGCGAAGGCCAGGAGACCGCAGACGCCGGCGACGACCAGGGCGAAGGCAGCGGTAATGCTGCGGCTCGTCACGTGGATCAGACCGGCAAGACCCGCCAGCCACTGCCGTCTTGTCAGGATGCTCTTGCAGGAGCCGTCGTCACGAAACTGGCCGGCGAACGCAGCCGGATCGCCAAAGCCCCGCAAAATCTCTTCCGCAGTATAGCCTTGTGCCAGGCGCGTGTTCAGGTGGTCGCGCAGTTCAGCGGCGATCGCTGCCTTTTGCGCCGGAGTAAGGCCAGGCAAGGCACGACTCATGTCGGCAATCCATCTGTCGATTGCGGTGCTCATGCGCTGCCTCTCGTCAGAAAGGCGTTCAGTCGTATTGTCAGGTCCAGCCAGGCCGCGGACTGTTCTGTGAGTTCCGAAGCGCCCTCATGCGTCAGGCCGTAATATTTCCGCGGATGTGAGGCGCCTTGTTCCAGGCGCCATTCCGCCGCGATCAGTCCCGCCTTTTCCAGCCGGTGCAGCAAGGGGTAGAGCGTGCCTTCCGCCAGATCGAGGCCGGCTTCGTCGCGCAGCGCGTCAAGAATTTTCAGGCCGTACTGAGCGCCCTCCTTCAGAAGGCTCAGCAAGGCCAGTTCCAGCACCCCCTTGTACATCTGGGTGCGGCGGTTTTCCGGCGTCTTGTCGGGCAGCTTTGGCGGCATAAGGTATCTTTCAAAGTAAGTTACTTTGTAATGCAAGATATATTGTCAAATGAAGACGGGCGCAACCGGAATCCGGATGCGCCCGCATTACATTTTTTTTAATTCTTAAATTACAACAGCTTATTATTTTACCTAATTCCGGAACAGCTTGCCTCTTTCGCCCGCGGCGACCAGCGAAAGGGCAATCAACCCACAGATCAGGGCGCTGAGTGGCAGGAGGGATACGTGTCCTGTCCAGTGCTGGCCGATCCAGGCCGAGATCAGCGCCCCGCCGACCATGGTTGCAACACCCTGTATCGAAGACGCGGTTCCGGCGACATGTCCGACCTTTTCCATGGCGACAGCCGAGAAGTTGGACGTCGTCAGGCTCATGGCTCCCATCGTAAGACCCTGAAGGACAACGAAGATTAAAATCGTCTCCGTGGCCAGGCTGGCAACGGCAAAATGCACGATGGCAAAAGCGATGAGAGCGCAAAGGGCCGAATGCGAGATGCGCTTCAGGCCGAGCTTTTCGACGAGCGATGCATTGACCATCGACCCTACAGCCATGGCGGCGGCGCAGGCGGCGAAGATAATGGCCATCCAGCCGGGCGCCTTGAAGAAGTCGTTGAAGATCTGCGGCATCAGCGCGACATAGGCCAGCAGCGACCCGACCAGGAAGGCCATGGCGAGGGTATAGACCAGGGACGACATGTCGGTGACGATGAACAGGCCGACGCGACGAAGGTGGCCGACATCCGGCCTGTGACGATTTTCCTGGGCCAGGGTTTCAGGGAGGCGAAGCCAGGCCCACAGCCCGACCATCGCGCCCAGGCCAGCCATGGCCAGGAAGATTACGCGCCATTCGGCGATCATCAGGATAGCCGCCCCCAGGCTTGGCGCCAGGATCGGAACAATCAGGAAGACGACATAGCTCATCGACATGACCTTGGCCATGCGCGGTCCGGCGTAGAGGTCGCGGACGACGGAACGGGATACGACGCTGGTCGCCGATATGGCCAGGCCCTGAAGCAGGCGCAGGGCGATCAACAGGCCGAAGTCATCGACGAAGCCGGCAACGAGCGCCAGCGCGACATAGAGCGCGATGCCGGTCACCAATAACCGTTTGCGCCCCAGCCAGTCAGACAGGATGCCCATGAAGAGTTGACCCACGCCCATGCCGCCAAAATAGGCCGACACAATCCATTGCAGATGATTTTCGACCTGTACGTCCAGCGCCTGTCCGATGGCGGGCAGGGCGGGCAGCATGGCGTCAATGCCGAGTGCGCCCAGAGCCATCATGCTGGCGATCAGGGCGACGAATTCAGCGAATGAAGGCTGCGATGGCGCAGCCTGTCCGGCGGGAGCTTCAATGGGGGCTGACATGTCTCCCCTATACGCGATTTAGTGTGCAGATGCGAGATGAAACGAAGTTCCATCTGCAACAAGTGTCAGTGAGTGTTACAGCGCGGGTTACTTGCGCTTTTTTGGTTTGGCGGCCGGTGTCAGGGTAACTGCCGCCCCGCCCGAAGGCGCCAGGGTCAGGGTCAGGGTCTTTGTGCTGTCGACCGTTTCCTCGCTGGCCGTCAGACTGTTGATATCCGCGCCGTCCTGGAGAAGCGAGGCCTTGTAGCTGCCTGTCTTAAGGAAGCTGAGCGGCACGGTAATGGTGCGGCCGTCTTCATTGCTCATGGCGCCGACATACCAGGTGTCGCCCGACCGGCGGGCGGTGACGATGAACTGGCCGATATCGCCCGACAGGACGCGGGTTTCATCCCAGGTTGCGGGAATTTTGTTGATGAATTGTGCGCCGTCGGCCCAGGACCCATCGGCCTTCTTGTAGGCGCCCGGGCCGTCGGCCAGCATGCCGAACGGCGAGTCGTAGACGACGTACATGGCAACCGCCTGGCCGCGCGTGGTCTGGACAAAAGGATCGGTATTGCGCGGCGAGAAGTCCTGGGGTTTCACCGAACGGAAGCCGCCTGGCGTATAGTCGATCGGCCCCAGTATCATACGCGTATAGGGGATGGTGACATTATGGGTGGCGGTGACGCGCTTCGACCACTTGTTGTATTCGGCGCCCATGACGCCTTCCTGCGTCATATAGTTAGGCCAGGTGCGGTTCAGGCCCGTCGGTGCAAACGCGCCGTGCAGGTCGATCATCAGCTTGCGGTCGGCGGCCTTGCCAAGCAGCCTGTGATAATAGTCGACGATGTCCTGGTCGCTGCGGTCCATGAAGTCGACCTTGACGCCCTTCAGGCCCCAGGCCTGGAACTGGTCCAGCGCGGCGTCCATCTGCTGGTCGAGCTGCTGCCACTGCGCCCATACCCAGACGCCGACGCCGCGATCTTTTGCGTATCGGACGATGGCCGGCATGTCCATGGCAGGTTTGGTTTTGGTCAGGTCGGCGTCCGGATTGGCTTCGGTCGAGCTGCCGACCGACCAGCCTTCGTCGATCAGGATGTATTCGAGACCGGCCTCCTTGGCGAAGTCGATATATGCCTTGTAGCTTTCGGTATTGACGCCGGGATTGGGCACCTTGACCGACCAGCCGTTCCACCAGTCCCAGGCCGCCTTGCCCGGCTTGATCCAGGACGTATCCTTGATACGCGAAGGCGCCGCCAGTTGCGGAATCAGGGTCGATGCGGTCAATGCCCCCGGCGTATCGCCGATCATGACGACGCGCCATGGCGTCTGGAAGGCCTTATCTGTCAGGGTCAGCCTGGCGGCGATGAACCGCTGGCGCGCCCCGGGATCGTTGTCGAGGCGCGGAGAGGCGATGACCTGGACGCCACGATCGTTGTCTCCGCCGCCGATGCGCGACAGCAATGAGGCCGGGTAGTTTTCAACATCGGCTTCGGCCAGCGCGAAGGTGGTCGTGCCTTCGCCTGTCTTGCACACCAGCGGGTAATCCAGCAGGTTGTGCGGGCGGATCTCGGACGTTTTCAGCCGGTCGAACTCGCCTTCATGGCTGGTGTTGAAACGGCCAAGGTTCAGGCCCCAGCAATCATAGTCGGCCGCGAACATGTAGCGCGTCGCTTCTTCGGTGACGGCCACGTCTGTACCCAAGCCGCTCCTGGCATCAAACGCATAGCGCACGGCCGTACCGTTGTCGTAAGCACGTACGATGACCGAATAGGTCAGGGGCGTGGCGCCGCCCTGCGTAAAGGTCAGGGTGCTCTGGTTATAGCGATCGACAACGTCCCTGGTCTTGCCGACCACCAGTTGAAAGGTTTCATTGACCGAGGCGTCGGACGCGGTTTTGAGCGTCTGCGGGCCCTGGCCAAGCGCGCCCTTGTCGGTGCGCAGGCCCAGGGGGGACTTCGATATGATCGCCTTGCCGTCGCGGCTGACCGCATAGGTTACGCCGCCGTCGCCGTATTCGACGCTGATCTGCGTGCGTCCGTCGGGTGAAGACACGGTCTTGACGGCTGCCTGCGCGCCAGCAGACGCCAGGGCTGCAACGACCGCAATGAGGCTGACTTGCGCGAAACGCATCGACATGGTTCGGACTCCCTGAGATTTTTGTTATCGATTACAGGTGAGCTTATTTTGTACGATATTTCCGCGCAAGCCCGCGGGAGCTATTTCGCCCGGAAGTCGGCGACAATCTCTCCGGCCGCGGCGATTTCGGCCTCGTGCGGCAGGTCGCGCTGGGTCTCTTTCAACCCTGCCTCGTACCATTCCGCCATGGCGGGCAGGGCCAGCATCCGGTCGATATAGGCGCGAGAGGTGTCGGTGAGGTCAAAGCCGACGCCGTAGGTCTGAATGCGGAACGCGACCGGAGCAAAGAAGGCGTCTACCGCGGTAAAGGCATCGCCGGCCAGGAACGGCCCGCCGAAGTTTGTCAGGCCGGTGGTCCACAGCGCATCGATACGGGCCAGATCGCGCATCAGGGCCGGCGGGGTGTCATGCAATTTGACGCGAATGCCGACGCTCATGGAGCATATGTTGCGCAGCGTTGAAAAGCCGGAATGCATCTCCGCCGCCGCCGATCGGGCAAAGGCGCGGGCGGCCTTATAGCGCGGCCATACGGTGGAATGGTCTTCATGGACATATTCGGCAATAGCCAGGGAATCCCATACGGTGATGGCGCCATCGACCAGGGCAGGAACCAGAGAGGTCGGCGAGAATGTCGAGAACCCCGGACCTTCGCCGAAATAGTGCTGGCGTTCAGTGAACGGAATGCCAAGCGCCTTCAGCAGAACCCATGGCCGCAGCGACCAGGACGAATAGTTCTTGTTGCCGATATGCAGTTCGTACATGCGGGGCTCCTGTATGGATTAAATAAGAAACCCCACCACCACACCTCACTCGCCATCGTGGTGGTGGGTTTTCCTGCTTTTTGCACCTCTTTGCTTCGATTAACGAGAGAGCATTTCCGCCAATCACCTCAAACAACCGGCCAAAATCAGCAGGTCGTGATGTCGAAGCGTTTCAGTTCCGCCAGATAGTCGTCAAGGCCCACAAGTCCCACGCAAGCTTGCGCGCCGGGCGCTAATGCCGCGTCCTGTTCATACAGCCGCCTGGCCAGCAGGATCGCCGGCACACACGGGATCTGTGGGCCGTCGCCCGATTTGGCGATGATTGCCCATCTCTCCGTCAAGGGATGTCCATCCGCGCCTACCCCTTCCATGACCATGTGCATGCCGCCCGTATCGCTGCCGAAACGGTTGAACGCATCGCTGGCGGCCAGCAAGGGTTTGGCCAGCTTGACCAGGTCGAGCGGCAGATGCCATCGCACAAGCCAGGACATCGCCCACAAGCCGATATGCAGGGCGCCGATCTCGAGTCCCGCGCCGAAGCGGATATCGCGGATGCCATAGGCTTCGGGCAGGAGATCGAGATCGGGGACGTCGCAATTGGCCAGCCAGCGCCTGCCCATGACCGGATAGTCGTAGCGGCGCAAATCCTGCCAGCCATAAGCCTTGGGGTGTCCGGCAAAGGGCCGCAGGCGCTTGCCGACATAGCTCATGATGGCCCGGGTGGTAGCCAGTCCGCGCTCGGCCTTCTGGCCGGGTGAGATGCCGAAATCGAGCCGGTCCAGCCGGGCAAAGCGTGGCCGGAAATGCCCGATCACAGCCGACGACAGGCCGGGCACGGTGCTGGCGCCGCTGATCAGGGTCACGCCTGCGGCCCTGGCTTCGGCATCGAGACCACGGAATTCGCGGACGAAATCACGTGCGTCGGCCAGGTCGACATAGTGGACCCCGGCCTCGACGCAGGCCTTGGCGACGCTGTAATCCGCCCCCTGGAACGGTCCGCAGGTGTGGATGACGACCGAGGGCTTTTCCAGTTTCAACGTCG